>DBCF01000174.1:31345-47349 GCA_002292925.1 Roseiflexaceae bacterium UBA965
GGCATGGACTTCTAGTCCAGCCCCTAGCCCACGTCCCCCCACCCGCACAACCGTGCAGGTGGGGGGTTTTTGTATATGGCAATACCTACATAATCTGAGATAAATTATTATGTACCGTAGCATATACGATAATTTCATACCTCGATTGTGTATAACCGAGGTATGAAATCATTTACTAGCTTGATGTAATATTACGGATTAGCGGTACGTGTAGACGTATGTGTTCGCGTCGGTGTCCGCGTTCGCGTGGCGGTGCGAGTCATTGTTGCAGTCCGTGTCCGCGACGCTGTCCGCGTGGCAGTCCGTGTCCACGTGGCAGTCCGTGTCCGCGTGGCAGTCCGTGTCCACGTGGCAGTCCGTGTCCGCGTGGCAGTCCGCGTGGCAGTCTGTGTCCGGGTTCGTGTCGTGGTTCGTGTGGCGGTGGATGTATTTGTATTACTTGCAGTGCGTGTCACTGTTGTCGTAGGAGTTAAACTTTTAGTCTGTGTGGCAGTACGTGTTACTGTTGTAGTGACCGTTGGACTTGCTGTCGGAGTAGGAGTCCCCGGTACTGTTGTCTCATCCGTCACTTCGAATGCCAGCGATGTCTCATTGTTGGACTCCAACGATTCGGCTAATCCATTGTATGGATCAACAATCAACTTCACCGTACCTGTCACCGCCTCCCAATTTGCAGTGCTCATCGGAATCGAAACGGTATATGTCTGATTCACGGCCAATACTGGTACCAGCACTGATCCAAGGTACCACTCACCAAAATCTGTAACATCGGCAATCGCCGCCACACTAAACGGCGTACTAGATGTTGTACCGGTATTACGCACTGTTCCACGCACATATCTTGTGCTATTTACTGGAATAATTTCTACACTTCGTGATCCCGAACGTGTCGTACCCACACTCACACTCGACAGCGCAATATCCATAGTTGGCTTAGGTATAGATATTACGTTATAAATGATGATTGTACCTGCAACAGGACTCGTAATTCGAACCGGTACTGACACACTACTTCCCACCTTACCTGCCATATAGCTATTGATTGCCGCTGCCAAGGTTGTGCGGCTAGCACGCCCAGGTGCCACCATTGATGGTGTCCACTCGTTGCTACCATCTGCACCAATATCAACACGTACATTGCCACTCACGGTATTGACCGAGAGCAACTCCATCGTCACCGTCAGATATTCGCTGTTCGGCAAATCGATATACGTCGTCTGCGCTTGATTTGCACCACTAAACGTCAATGACAAACCGTTGCGCACGAGGTACCGCTCACTTGTCGTAATTGCACTCGGTACAAATATGCGTCGACTACTACTATTGACTTGTTCAGCGGTGTAATTTAGTACCCCAAAGTCCGCTGTGGCCGATCCGGCCGGTGCCACTGTAACCGTCACACTCGCTGCACTACTCACCGCATACCCGTTCGACTGAGCCACCGTCACTGTCACCGAGCCTGATGGTACCCCATCAATGCGATAGCTCCCATCTCCTTGTGAGGAGCCTTGTAACCCGGCTGCCGATAACACCACGCCGGCAACTCCGGCCTCACCAGCGTCTTTGACGCCGTCGGCGTCTGCATCGAGATACACGCTGCCTGTGATGCTGCTGTAGGGGATGATGGCGTAATCGACACGACTATTCTTATTAAACTCTACTTGTGTCGTTTGTTCTAATGCACTACCCGCAGTGTATTGTGAGGGCAAAATCAACGTAACGCGCTGGCTACCAACCTCAACAGTCTCAAATTGATATGCACCATTTGCATCTGTTAGCACCTCAGTACCGTCCGCAAGCTGTACACGCGCCCCGGCTACACCTGATTCACCAGCATCACGCACAGTATTCTGATTGATGTCAGCAAACACTGTCCCCACGACTTTGCCCACATCATTTCCTTGCATTCGTACTTGGATAGAGACATTATCTACAGATACATCAGTATTATTGCCACTATCTAACCGTATCACATCAATACGAAACAAAATATAGCGTGTACCCGGTGGGATATTTAATTCTTTTCCCACATAACTATAAAAATCACGACTCGGGGATGACACCCATCCTGAATTATAATTAAACCCTACATCCTGACCCACGGCATTGAAAAAATGAATCTTTACCGCAGCATCCTCACCAGCACGATCCTTAATCCACGCACCAGCACTAGTTTTACCAAAACCAGCATCAATATACTTAGCATACTGACTTATATTTACAGCTCTTTGAAAAAATGCTGATGGTGATGTAGTAAACTCGACACAATAACTTCCTGAATATGGCTTATACCCCGTTACTGAAAAACCTCCATTATACTGCTCCCATCCATACATATTGCCATACTCAAAACCACAGTTCTCTCCACACACCTCAACCCAATTTGTATCAATCAACGCACTTGGCTGAGATATATCAACTTGTGCGCCCCCACTTATCTGCTCACCTGGCACTTGCGCACGCGGTGCATCCGCCACACTCCGCCCTTGCGGAAAGAGGCGCTCCCACGTGTTGGCCACAATCCGCCCGCGCCCTACCGTCGCATCCGTCAAATCATCAAACACCGCCACTGGATGCAACTTACTCGTATCTGTGCGACTCGGCTCTGTGTATGTCACACCAACCAACTTCGTCTTCGGTCCCTTAACATACACCTCTGTTTCAAACGGCTTGTACGAATCAGGTACGTATGCAACGGTATCGCCACTCCCCGCCGTAATCGTTCCAGTCAACAGCACTGTCACCAACGGTTTTTGCGGGTCTGAGGTGCGAATCTGGATATTCTTACTAAAGCTCCCTACCGGCATGTTCCCCGTGTCCAGCGAGATTTTGAGCTCACCGACCGCACTCATCGGAATCACGCTCGTGTTTGGGGCATTCGTGTCTACATCCGCCACCGGTGGAACATATACATGCAGATAGTTCTCACCCGTGTTTGCCAAGAATATCGAGTGCTTCGCTGGCATCCCTGCCACAATACTCCCGAGATTTTTGGTCAACGAGGCACTATCCGCACTCAATACTGGATAATTGTTTACGCCGAGATTGCTTAACTCGCGATAAGCCCGACGGATAATCGTATCCTGATAATCTGTCCACGATACGCGCATGATGAACTGCTGATTCGCATCGTATGGCGTCTCAAATGCACTGGTCGACCATGGAATCGTCACAATTGTCGGCCCAGTCGGGAAGTCGCTTTGTGCCTCAAAAAGTGCCGTACGATAGCCATCCGGCCCAACCACCTCCAAATACACCTTGCCGTTCTTAATCGTAACGGGGGTTGGGTTATTCACCACCACACGCGTCGTGTTATTACCTGCCACTACCGGTGTATTCGACACAATTTGCAGGTCCATCCCGTAGATCATGCCACCCACATAAGGCGAAAGGTTGGTATTCGGGTCAGCGATATTCATCGAGCTCGTGGGCATCACCGATTGATACCACCCACCCGTATGATTTGTCGTTACTGCGACCAGTGGCTGGGTATATGGTTCACGATTCACTGTATAGACAAACGTATCTTGCGGTGGCGCTGCCACCACACTAAACTGTTGTCCATGGTTGATCGTGCCACTCAAGAATGCCACCGTGAGCCCAAATGCACCTACTGCCAGCGGGTTCGGCGATTGATAGCCTGCACCGCCGTTAATGGTGCCACTCGCACCTCGGCCATCAGTCCAGGCAAACACGGTACTCCCACTCCCCACCGTACAAGTACTTCCACTGCCACACTGCGTCACAAACGTGTAGGTACGCGCTACGTCACCCGTGTAATACCCCGACAACACGGGCGTCGCACGCCCATCTGCCAACCAACTTTGTGTCAGTGCAGGGTTAAAGTCAATCCCACTACCAACAGCTAACTGCTCGTAGGCTCGTACCCGCCCACCACCACCTACAAAATTATTGGTCACGCTGATGCTATCATCGGGAGCAATCATCACCGCCTCGACGCCATACGCATCGCTCTGTCCACCATTGAGCAGACTCAACGTGGCCGTCACATCTCTCCCATCACGTACCTGATGGAGCCCCGCAGTTAACTCGGGATTGGGCACCGAACGCGCTGCATACTTGTTGGTACCTAGACGATCTTCGACATCATCGGGGTAGCCGTCTTTGTCGCTATCCCGACGAAAGCGAAAGAGCGCACGCGCAGACGGCTGTGCCGTAGTATCTTGATAGGCTGTCGCGTCCCCACTCATCCCCGCTGAATACATCACCCACGCATCGGCCGTACTAATCGAGCGTTTACAGTACACCTTGTTGACATACTTTTGTGGTGACTCACACCAGCTCGGCGTATCATTACGCATTTCAGGCGTCCAGATAGCGGCGAGTGACCTATCGCTGTTGCGCTCTATCGGAAAGGCGCGCGCCAACACATCGAGCAATGGCTCATCTTTCATGCTGATTGTTTGCCATGTGGGCACGACATATGACTCGAGTGATTGATCGCCGTCATCAGGACCATCATCGATTTGGATGGTCACACCCGCATTGATGGCGTTTGTATAAAAGAGCTGATCGGTGCCGTACGAGTAGCCATTCGGTTCAATCCGTATCGTACCACCGGGGCACACAGCACTCTCTTCCACGATCCTCTGTGCCTTCATTGCCACACAGGCTGGCGACACGTCGAGTGCTTGTAATTCGACCAACGATAGCGGAATCCTCCGCGAGGTATACTCACGGGGCGCATCTGCTGGCGAGATGTTGGTCAATCGCCCATCACCACCCAAATCGGTGGCTACCGTGTATGTCGATATCGGATTGGGATCATCGTTGAGATACACGTTAAACGACATATCACGCAACTCAAGCGCAAAGTCAGTGCCCACGTTCGCAATCGTGTAGGTAAAGTAGAGGTCAGCCGCATGCGCACTATTCACGGCCGTGGCCGTGCGCCAATCCTCACCCGTGGTGAAGACCTCTCCAGCAGTCACTGAGTTTTCTTCGTATTCCGTTTGAGTTAACGATACACTTCCACCTCGTGATTCTCCCTGTGACTGAGTCTTGGTAAAGCGAGGAGCCAGGAGTGCATTCGTTACATCACGAAAGCCATTCGCCGTGATATTCCCTAATCGATCAATTGAAAATGTCGTATCATTCTGTGCAGCGACTAATCGGGATGTATCACGCTCCATTTGATCAGTGATACGAATGGTATTTGTCACACTAGTGCTTGTTTGCAAATTGGTTGCATCGGTTTGTTTGTCCAATTTTTTCATATGCGTACCAAATTGTGCATCAAGCACTTCTTCACGTTCTTTTGCTGCCTTTTGATCTGCTTTTCGCCACTTCTCAGCACGGTCAAGATCTTCTTTTCTCCAATCTGCTTGACGATAGTAATCTTTAACGTTATAAACTGTATCTACTACTGGAGCTATCAATCCGAGACCAGCTATGATTACACCAGCAGCAGTCCATGTGATTGGATCTGCCCTTCCCGTTGTCGTCTTACTTTCAGAAACCTCTGTCCACTTGTTCCATGTTTTGGTGTCGGTCTTCGCGACGCTCACACCTTTGGTTTGCGTTTGGGCATACGACTGGGCATTTTGCGTCATTGTCCCCTTTTCGGTGGTAATCGTCGTGACCACCTGCACCCGAATAGAGCCTGGTTTGACGCTAATCTCGGGCAATGGGAATGCGGCTACCACAGGGTGAGAGCCTGGGGCTTTGATCCACGCCGGCATTTCGGCCATAATCACGCCAAAATCCGAGTTGCGCGGTAAAGAACCATACCCACAGAAACCGGCTGAATTCGCACAGTAGGTACGCCCATACAGCTCTTGACCATCATCGAATTTATCACCGTCTGATGATTCACGGTTAGGGTCAAGTCCCAAATCAATTTCGGCCATATCGGGGACGGCATCTTGATCGTTATCGTAACAATTAGTCACCGCCGCATTCAAAAACGGTGTGCCACGAAACGGGAAACCTCGATTTGGCGCACGCTCAGCCCGATGTACCATCCACGCACGCAATGCGGCCACTTCGGCACCATCACTGACACGATCGTTGTCACTATCAATTGCAGCCGGATTTGTACACCAATCCACTTCTTGGACATCCGTCAAGCCATCACCATCACTATCGACTGACCGCGCAGTTGCAATCTGTTGTTTTACCTTCGTAGGCAATCCTTGTGCCCATGCTCGTTGTGATGAAGGCGTGCGTAAGCTCTGTATAAACTGTGTACGCACACTAGCCTTTGATTGTGGTAACAGCGGTGCAAATTGCGTAATCTGATTAACTGCACTAATACTAGTTGGTTGATACCCCCAACGGGCTAGTTGTACTCGTTGCATCATGTCAATCAATACACGTGCACTATTTGCAGTCTCACTCAACACCACAATCCCCGCTTCGTTGAGACGGGCACGGTCATAGGCATCGCCCAACACCACATCAGCACGAAACATACCAGCATATGAAAATGACCGAGTATCGATCGAGACAGAGTATGAGCTCGCTGGGTTTAGTCCAGCCAATAACACCACCATGATTACTATCGACATGATACGATGCATAAACACCTCTTTTCGCATAAAAAAACACATAAGAAGTAACTTTATGGTATGTGATAACACTCTATATTTATTTGTAATTTTTTTCGATTTGCTAAAATTATCTTTTCTTCATTTGTGAATTTTGACGATACAATTTTATATCGACAATACATCCATCAAATGCTGTCGTCACCCCAGCGGCATATAAGTTCAAGCGTTTACAAAAAAGCAATTTGACCTCGTCCGCGAAGGTATCATCGACCCCGTCAAGGTAACCCGCAGCGCCGTCCAAAACGCAATCTCGATTGCTGCGCTCATCTTGACCACCGATGCCCTCATCGCCGATGTGCCCGAAGAAAAATCCTCAGCCCCCATGCCCGGTGGCGGTGGCATGGACTTCTAGTCCAGCCCCGATCCAACTTCCCCCTACCTGCACAATTGTGCGGGTGGGGGGTTTTTACTTATGTATAGAAGCAACCTGCTACGTCTCGTCTTGCTTTCATATGTCACCTTTACACCAAAAATCAGATAATCACTTATACTAACGCTATCTTCAACGATTCCCCGCGTACGACGATACACCTTATCTAAAGCGATTTATATGCACAGAAACAGAGATTCGCTGTATTCACAAACAGTAGCATTTATTACACGCCATACCAACATCGCCATCCCCAAAACCCGCACCACCCGTTGGGTATTTTGGGTGTGCTGTGCGTTTTATCTTTTCACCGCAAGTGGTCACACCTATTCCCCCGATGAAGAAACCATGTACGCCGTCACCCGCTCGATCGTAGAAAACGGCCGGGTTACCATCGATGCCGGCGCCGACCAACCACTCGCCGCCTTGCGCACGGGGTTCACTGGTGGTCGGGTCGCACCGTATGGCATATTGCCCTCGTTTATTGCCGTGCCGTTTTATTTTGTGGGCACCTTATTTACAGAACCAAACACACTCAAACAATGGGACTTGACCCATTTGCTGGTATCGTTGGTCAATGTCCCCATTTCGGCAGGGTGTGTGGCACTTTTTATGCGCCTGTTGCAACGCCTGCGCATGCCGCGTACCAGCATCCCCATCCTCACTATCACCTATGCAATTGGCTCGTTGACGTGGCCATATGCACGGACGTTTTTTTCTGAACCACTCACAACTCTTTTGCTGTTGTGGAGCCTTGAATCAGCAGTTGCCAGCCACAAACGCCTATCAAGCCATGCCAGTAGCATCATTCTGAGTGGGTTTATGGCAGGGTGTATCATGCCAACACGCATCGCCGCTACCGTCACTATTCCGATTGTGTTGCTTTATATCGTCATCATGAGTGCCCCCAAAGAACGCATCCGCACCTTCGTCTTGTGGTGTCTTGGATGTCTGCCCGGGGGCATTTTATTTATGTTCTATAATTTTGCCCGCTTTGATGTCCCCATGGCAACCGGATATTCATCTGAAACCAATGCGTTTGTGACCCCCATCCTCGTAGGGCTCAACGGGCTACTCATCCACCCTGTCACTGGATTACTGTGGTATGTGCCATTGATATTCTTTGCCCCAATTGGGGCGTGGCGATTATGGCGCCGGCGCCACAACGTGGTCATACTCTGCCTCGCACTCATCGTCAGCCATGTGGGGCTTTATGCGGGCTGGAATGCCTGGGATGGTGGCGGGGTATGGGGGCCACGCTTCCTTGTGCCCATCGTGCCCTACTTCCTCTGTCTCTGTAGCGGGGTTTGGCGCAAACCACAACTCACCTTCCATCATGTGGCATACCCATTACTAGGGTTGAGTATTATCATCAATCTCTTGGGCTGTATGGTCAATTTCAATATCGATAGTAATTTACCCGGTCCCCAGCCGACCCCCATCATTACTCATTTATTGTTGGCTGGGCAACGCCTCACGACGGCAATCACCCCCAATCAAACCTGCACAGTACGCAGCGGTTGGTATGCCAGTGAAGCCCCCAATGGTCTGTTGGTACAGCGCAGTGGTGCTCGTGGCATCATCGAATGCCGCCTGCCTCGCCTCAGTGTGGTGCACTTCACCCTCGATGATCGTCGCCCCGACAACGCCCCCAAATCTCATCACGGACTCGTCATCAATACCGCACCAGCCATGGCTATCCCCAATGGCAAAATCCGGCATATCCACTGGTTAATGCAATACGACCATGCCAACCTCGTTATCGTCAACAATCCATGGAACCCCAAACAACTGGGATATAGTGACCGTGACGACGATCTCGGTCCCGTACTAATTGACATTACCGGCACACCCAAACCCATCACTATTGCCAATGCCACCATCATGCCCATACCTGTTGCACCCAAAGAGCGGTGGGCCTGGCACTACGACCCCACCAATCAACACGTAGTTGACTGGTGGGGCTGGTATATCCAATTTACGACGCTGGCATCATGGACCTGGTATATCGTCGCAACGTGGGGTGGGTTAATAATCGGGTGTATACTCCTCGCCTACCGCCGCACCACCCGCGCCCGCATCCCACGCTGACCAGTAATTGGTGCTTGGGTATACAAGCGTTGCACTTCATGGGCCACAGTCACTGCCGCATCAGGCATACCGAGATGACGTGCCGCGTAGCCCATGGTTTCACGCATGGCTTGATGAGTCAGCAACATGGTCGCATAGGTTACAAATTGTGCTGCATCAGCGGCATGCAAACCAGCACCTGCTTGCATCGCAAAAATACGGTTGCCTTCTTCTTGACCAGGTGCCTCACCATAAAACACCATCGGCTTACCCGCAGCCATACATTCACTCACCGTCAACCCACCTGCTTTTGAGGCAACCACATCAGCCGCATGCAACAAATCAGGCAATGCCACAAAATCATAAATATGCGTAGGGTGTTGCCATGGATATGCCCGTAAATCTTTGGCTAATGCCTGATTACGCCCCGCCACAATCACTAATTGATGGGGAGTCGTTGCTGCATCGAGGGCCCGCGCCATCTCAACCACCGGCCCAATTCCCGCTCCACCACTCAACAACAACAAGGTCGGTAATGATTCATCCCAGCCCAAATTACGCCGCAATAGCGCTTGGGGCGCCCGCGCATACCCAAAGGCCGGATTAATCGGCAAGCCCGTATGCACCACCCGTTGCATGTCAATCCCGCATTTAATCGCTTTGTCACGCACGATTAATGATGGGACTGCCACGCAATCGTCGTGCACATTAAACCATGCGCGATGCACATTGCCCAAATCCGTGACGACTGTCATCAGTTTGGGTAATTGCCATGGTTTAAAGGTGCCCGAAATAATTCGGGTAAGTAATGGATAAACACTCACGACCACTGTGGGTTGATGCGTCATCAATAATGATGCCAGCGACCGCCGGATCGTCCCCGCTAACGAATACTCTAAAAACAAATCGAGCCCCGGCGCATCGGTCAAGCCATGGGCAAATGCATATTGTTCGGGCGAACGATTTACCATGTCCAAATAAAAACGTTCCGCCCGCTCTAACGTTCGTGATGCTAACGGATGATGTGCAGGGTTTACGACGATGGTTTTTGCAAATCCGCGCACTTGTTGTTCAATCGCAGCAGCCGCACTACGATGTCCACTCCCAGCATCACTGGTCAAAATCATAATCGACGAGGATGTAGTCATTGGCACTCTCTTTTTCACCTAAATTCCGTTTATTAAACCTGTGCAATAAATGCACAGGTTTAGTGTAGTCTGTTTATGTTAAGATTTGCTGAACGTTTTATAAGATTTTGGTTCACGTATTAATACCACACGGATGATAGCGGCAATAGGTGAGGTTGTGTAGTACACTGTTAATAATCTCTTTATTTTTAAGGTTGTACATGCTTACGCCCAAACTCTTCCGGCAAACAGTTATCAATCACACACGTCAAACACCACACATCGACCCGACGTGCCCCCATGCCCCACCCAACGACATGTGTGGCGGATGTACCTTTCAACATATTGCCTATACCGACCAAATCGCCGCCAAAAGCCAAGCATTGGCTGATTTGTGGCAAGCACAACTCCCCACAGATATCCCCTCCCCTACGGTCATCGCCTCACCCGACCCGTTGACGTACCGCACCCGCATGGATTTCATTTCGAGCAAAGGGCGATTTGGGTTGCGCCGGGGTGGCAAATTCAATTACATCATCGACCTCAGCACCTGCCACCTCATCCCACCCGCCGCCTTTGACATTGCCCATCAAACCTGGCAACAAACTCAAGCGTTGGGGTTACCCGACTACAATCTACGCAGCCACGAAGGATTTCTGCGCTATATCATTGTGCGCCGGAGCCCCGACAATCGCTATATGATTGTGTTGCTCACCAGCGTCCCCACCGATGAATACACTGTTGCCATGGAACAAGTTGCCCAAACCACCTTGGCACACCCCGATGTCCACAGCGTCCATTGGCTTCGCAACGATGGTCCCTCCGATGTATCATTTGGTACGTTGTTCCGCCATTGGGGCGAAGCACTCCTGCCGATGCGCGTCGGTGATAACACCTTATTTATCGGCCCCAATACGTTTTTTCAAAACAACGTCTACTTACTCGATGCCTTGCTCGGCGCCATCAAAACCGCCGTCGGCAATGCCAATCACGTCGCCGACTTGTATGGGGGCGTCGGCACCATTGCGCTTAGCTTGGCCGCACAGGTCGGGCAGGTGCATTGTGTCGAATCTGTGGCCGAAAGTATCGAACTCTGTCATCACAACATTGCGGCCTCACCGCACACCAATGTCACCGCCGAAGTCGCCGATGTTGCCGATTTTTTACGCACCACGACTCGTACATTTGATACGATTGTCGTTGATCCGCCACGTGTTGGGTTGGGAGCCGATGTCTGTCGCGAGATTTTACGCCTCGCCCCGCAGAAATTAATCTATGTGTCGTGCAATGCATTGTCACAACTGAGCGATGCCGCTATTTTGACCGAAGGGTATCGCCTAGTGTCGCTCCAAGGGTACGATATGTTCCCTCAGACACCACACTTCGAAACATTGGCCATTTTTGAGCGTATCAATGCCTAAATAGGATGCCCGATGATTCCGATTCGTCCTGACATTCTCTGCCCACGCTGCCGGCGCATTAATTCGCGCCGTGCCACCGTCTGCCGTTTTTGCACCCAAGCACTCGGCTTTGTCGATGGCAATAATTGCTATTTTTTGGTGCGGGTCATCAAAACCGGCGGCCAAGCAATGATTTTTGAGGCCCTCGATGACAACAGCCATCGTACCTATGCCATCAAAGAAATCGCCCTGCCCCTTGACCCCGACCAAGCCCTCGAGGCCTTCCAACGCTGTGCCGTCGAAGCACGGTTACTGGCAACGCTAGCCCATCCTGGTATTCCTCATTTTTATAGTTGTATTATCGAAAACGGTCGGGTCTATATCATCATGGATATGGTCCGGGGCACCGATCTCGAAGATGTCTTGCGCCAACGTGGCCAGATGAGTGAACGCGAAGTCCTCTCTATCGCAAGTCAAGTCTGTGATATTTTGTATTATTTACATCACCAAGCCAATGCCGTGGTCTTCCGTGATGTCAAACCATCCAACATCATGTTTGACAACGATGGTTTTGTGACCATGATCGACTTTGGGATTGCCCGCTTCACCAATAGTCAACGAGGCATCGTGATGGGCACGCCAGGGTATGCACCACCCGAACAATATCGCGGTGATATATCGGTCGCCTCAGACATTTATGCCCTCGGCGCCACCATGCACCACTTACTCACCGGGCGCGACCCCCGTGGCCAAAAACCCTTCTCGTTCCCGCCGGTGCGTGACCTCGCCCCGCATGTTTCGCAACTCACCGCCGATGTGGTACAGCGCGCACTACAACTCAACCCCAACGATCGATTTCTGAGCGCACTCGATATGCGGGCGGCCATCAGGGCAGTCATTCGGAGCGAAGATACCAACATCCTGCCAATCATCCGTGATACCTCGCCCATCCCCACGCGGGCCATCATCAATCCAACCAGTGGTCCCAATATCACCCATACCCTCGTCGAACCCCAATACATTACGAGTGTGATTACGCCATCCGATGCTCAACAACATATCACCACCAATGAATTGTCGTTTGTCCCCCAACCACCACCTGCCAACCCACCACCGGTCAGCCCGCCACCGGCCAAACCCAAAGTCAATAATTCACCGACGCGGCGCCCAGCTTTTTTCACCCAACGTATTATCATTGCGATCGCGTTGCTGCTCTGTTTTATTGGGGGTGGGGTTTGGTTTTTTCAATCAACAACGCTCAAATGGCAAGCAAATACACCCCAACGGATATCAGTTACCCTCACCGTTGATATTGCCGCAAACGCCGATATCGATGCTGCCTTTGCGCGGAGCTATGCCGAATACATCCGCACTACCTATGGCTCACAAATGAAAATCACCACGACACCCCACTTCCTCGGGCGCCCACCAGAAGCCATCGGCCAAAACACTAACGGCACCACCCGCTACCAAGGCATTATCGTCGCCGATATAGCCCCAAACTCACCACAACCCTAATTGCTGACGACTCCCCGCCATTGGTACCACTGTCGCTTGATCAATTAACCACGGCATGCGCGGATGGTGTGTCATGGCCTGATAGGCAGTATCGGCGGCGGTGGTCAGCATAAATACCCGGTCGGCCACCACGATGCCGTGGATGCCATGGGTGATACCAAACCACACCCCTTGTTCGTATCCTGCAGTCACGAGGATTTGGACGAACTGGGGATGATGGTGTTGCCATTTGCCCGCAACCACACTTTCTTTTTGAGCCCACGCGGTGGCTGGTAACCCCGCCACTTCGTTGCGGTTACCCCAACGCCACAATGCCAGTGCCCCTGTCGCATCACGTACCGGCAATACTGGTGTCCCCGCCCAGTAGCGCGCTTCATATTCCCCAGCCGTTGACGCTGTTGGCGCCGCTCCGGTAAGTAACGGATCGTGCGTATCATGCCAAGAAAAACGAGCCGCACCACACATCATTTACCTCATCCTAATGCATAAAAATCGTTACTTCGTATAACTTATTACCTACGCCAATCGAGGCCGTACACTGGTTGTTTGACGGTACATTGATCCCTCATTATCGATAATCAATTTTACACGCACATTGACCATGCATAGCGCTAGTGTGTACCCGTTGGGCACGCGGCGTGGCCCACGTCGTGTATTGAAATTATTGCATTTGTGTGTCACCCTCATGCGCCGTCCGCACACCATAATGGCGAGGAAGATACCGCAATCGATGGTATCTCCACCTATTTTTGGTATTCCCCATCCAGAATATATGGTATCTGGTAGCCCGTTTAATACTATCGTCGCATAATTTTGTGATGATATGAGCCAATAATATTAGGTTATTTCGAGAATGAGAATATTGCCCAAATGCCGCCAAATGTGCTGTAGCGTAACAACATCTTTCTATTATTTTCGTTTAAATATTTTATTATTTGGGTGTATATTCACTCGAATTCAGACGAGAGCAGGTGGGTTGATCCTGTTTTGTGTGCTGGTTTGCTCCTCACCGTGGGGTATCTAGGTGCAGTAAAAACGGGATTTACCGCTTGCAAATGCACAATTTGCGTTGTATTTTTTTGTGTGCGTTGATAATAGTAGGCTAATCAAATACACGGATGTGTGTGGTTTTGCAAAAAAAATATAGCGTACAAGTATTTTTTAATAGATGTACGTGATTAAAAATAAATTACAGTATAGCAAGGAAAAACTACTCCAGCAGATAATATTGCACATAGTATTTTGTGGAAAACACAAAAAAAATCGCCAATCGTCGCACGTAGCTGGTAGCACATACTACGAGGAAGGGTCTTGACAAAAGGAATAAAAAAGCGCAATATATATACGAATCGACTGATTAATTTTACTTTTGGCGATTATATGTAAAAATTAATCTCATTTCAATGTCGATTTGAGTAGGTATTATTAAGTATGCCAAAATATGCGAGAGTAATCTGCGCTTTGGTGTTTGGAGGTGTTTTGACAGACCTCAGTGTCAAGATTTTGATTAATTACGAACTACAAGTAATCGCAAATTTCGCACAAACAAATGCGTTAAACAAATGTTACACGCGACAGGTGTGTATTTTTCGTAGATACACACAAAAATCACACGAAGGAAAGAAGTTAAGATGAATTTACTGCCCGAATTGTTGTCATCACAGTACTCACTGGTATACAACATCCTGAGTTTTACTATTGCTAGTATGGGCGCTTCATTCGTGTTCTTCTTGATGGCCCGCCAACAAGTTGGTGTTACGTATCGTCCAGCCCTTCTTTTTTCTGCGTTGGTTGTCGGTATTGCTTGTTATCACTACTTCCGGATTTTCGATAGCTTTGAATCAGCATATGCATTGGCTGATGGCGTTTACAAGCCAAGCGGCAAGCCGTTCAATGATGCGTATCGCTATGTCGACTGGATGTTGACCGTCCCCCTATTGCTGGTGGAATTGGTCGCTGTATTGCATCTAGCCAAAGACGTGAGCCGCAAAATGCTCGTGAAACTCATCATTGCAGCCGTCTTGATGATTGGTCTGGGGTATATTGGCGAAGGCGAGCTTACAAACATGACGACTCGCGCCATCTGGGGCACGTTGAGCAGCATTCCGTTTGTGTACATTCTGTATGTGCTTTGGGTTGAATTGGGCACACAGGTCAAAACCCAGAGTGAGACCGTGCGTGGTTTGCTCAAGGTTACCCGTGTGGTACTCGTTGCGACTTGGGGCGTTTATCCGATCACCTACTTATTGCCCATGCTTGGTATCGACATTCAATCCTCAGTGGTTGCGATTCAAGTAGGGTATGCGTTGGCAGACGTGGCCGCCAAATGTGGCTACGGTTTGTTGATTTTTTTCATTGCTCGCGCCAAGAGCGAAGAAGACGGCAGTTTGCCAGTAGCGTAGTCGGTCTCCGTTTGAACCTAGGCTTTCACTATATGAAAGCCTAGGTTCATCGTTTAGAAAGCAGAATTTACGTGATGAGACAACAACCGTGGCTGAGACTATTGGGTAGTGTCGTCGTTGGCGCAGTGCTTGGCGGTTTGTTTGGTGTCGTGTTTGGCTGGATCGCTTCTTGGTTTTCAAATGGCCCTGATGTATGGCAAGGTATCCGCGAATCAGCGCCATGGTTCGCAGTGATGGGTATCGTTGCAGGGTTCTTGATGAGCATTGAAAAGCAGTAATGTTACTTGGCAAAAAATATCCTAATCTGCAATAGGTCTGCACGGCAAATGAGTCGCTGATACGGGCGATATCGCTGCCCCATTAGCCGCTAAATTTTCGAAAAATCAACACATTGAATATATTACTCAGCACACACAAAATATGCCATAACACCCGCGCACATGCCCAACGCATGAACAATTACTTGGGCAACGCCACATTATTGAAACAGTAATTACAATACCTACGCCAACATCCCACCCCTAGCGTCATTCCATGCAGGGTGC
>DBCF01000069.1 GCA_002292925.1 Roseiflexaceae bacterium UBA965
GCCGTGACCGGCGTCGACATCAAGGCCTTGCTTGCAGGAGCCGCCTACGGCTACGAAATCGCCAGCAACCCCGATGTGCGTCGTAACCCCGCCGCATTGGCCGCCATCATCAATCTGCTGTGTGCCGACCAAGGCCAAAACATGGTGGTGATGATGCCCTATGCCCATCGCTTACGCCATATGGCCGATTGGTTTGCCCAGCTCTGGGCCGAAAGCCTCGGCAAGCGCTATAGCCTCAACGGCGACGTGGTCAACGTCGGCACCACCCCCATCAAAGCCTTGGGCGCGACTGACCAACATTCACAAGTGCAACTCTATGTGGAAGGGCCATACGACAAGCTGGTGAATTTCATTGCAGTTGATGAATATGCCAACACGGTCACCATCCCTGCCGCCTACCCCCAACTCGAAGGGGTGGCGTATCTCGGTGGCCACACATTCAACGAGCTGATTCAAGCCGAACAAAAAGCGACGGCGATTGCCTTGAGCGATGCCGGTCGGCCCAATATCACCCACACCCTGCCGGCGATTAATGCATTCACGTTAGGGCAATTGATGATGCTCTTCGAAATGCAAACGGCGATTGCTGGTGCATTACTCAATATCAACACCTTTGACCAACCAGGGGTAGAAGCAGGCAAAATCGCGACGTATGCGTTGTTGGGACGCACCGGGTTTGATGCACGTCGCCAAGAAATCGAAGCCACCATGACACGTCGTTCGCCAGAATGGGAGGTTTAATTAAATGACCAGCAACCATTGTCCACAATGCCAAAGCCCACTCGTGCCAGTTACTATGGCCGCCAAAGATCAGTCAATTCCCGAAGATATCCGCCAAGGATTGGCGTTACCGCAACCACCCAGCCCCCAACAAAGTGGGGGATTGGGGTGTGTCACATTGATTTTAAGTTTTTCGATTGCAGTGGCGGCATCGGTGATTATCGGGGGGATTGCCGAGCTCACTATCGGCACCAACTTCCCCGCCCAAGGACTCAAAGTAGGCGATGCCGGAATTTACACGGGGATTGCCACGTTTATTGTCGCGATGACTGCGCTGTTTTCGGTATTTGTGTGGCGTCAAGCGCGCAACGACACCATCCTCAAACGCAAACTAGTCGTATGGCACCAACAAAAACAACGCTACGAAAGCGAATATTATTGCCCGCAGTGTCAATTCCGCGGGACCCTTCCTTTGCCGCCCGATAATCAAGGATAAACGTTATGCCACACATCGATTTACTCCTTTGCCATGCGACAGTGGTTACCATGGACAAAAACGGCACCATCGTGCATGATGGTGCCGTTGCTGTACACAACGATGTGATTGTCGCCGTCGGCGATAGTACCCAGCTCAGCCAAACATACACTGCCACCACCGTAATTGATTGTGAAAACTGTGCCGTCATTCCCGGGCTCATCAATGCCCACGCCCATGTACCGATGAGCTTGCTCCGTGGTATCGCTGCTGATTTGCAGCTCGATGTCTGGTTGTTTGGCTATATGTTCCCCGTCGAAGGGCGCTTTGTCACGCCCCATTTTGTACGCACCGGCACACTATTGTCATGCGCCGAAATGATTCGTGGTGGCACCACCACCTTTGTCGACATGTATTTTTATGAAGAAGAAGTCGCCAAAGCCAGTGACGAAGCCGGTATGCGCGCCGTCTGTGGCCAATCGGTGATGCGCTTACCGTCACCAGACGCCGCCTCGTTCGACGAGGGGCTCGAACGGGCCACGCGCTTTATCGACATCTGGCACAATCACCCCCGCATCACCCCCACTATCGCCCCGCATGCGCCCTACACCTGTACCGACGAAATCTATGCCCAAGCAGTCGCCTTGTGTGCCAAATACGGCGTGCCATTGGTCACCCATTTGTCTGAAACCGCCCGTGAAGTCGACGAATCGCACATCCAACGCCAAGACACACCGATTGGTTATGCCAACCGTGTCGGCGCCTTTAGTGTGCCGTGTATTGCGGCCCATTGTGTGCATGCCACCCCCGAAGACATCAAATTACTCGCCGCGATGGGAGTGGGAGTGGCACCGTGCCCCACCTCAAACCTCAAATTAGCCAGTGGTGTCGCCCCTTATTTGCAGTTTTTGCAGGCAGGCGTACGCACCGGGCTCGGGACCGATGGGCCGGCATCGAACGATGACCAAGACATGTTTAGCGAAATCCATTTAGCGGCGCTCTTGCCCAAAGGTCTGAGTGGCGACCCGACGGCCATGCCCGCCCGCACGGCCTTTGCGTTGGCGACGTCGTCGGGGGCAAGAGCAATTCATCAAGAAGACCGCATCGGCTCACTCGAGGTCGGCAAACAAGCCGATATCGTGGTAGTCAGCCTCGATGGCTTGCATTCGACGCCCCACTACAGCTATGCCCCCGACGCCATTTACAACCATTTGGTCTATACCAGTCACGCCAGTGATGTGCGCGATGTCATCGTGGCCGGCAAAATGTTGCTCCGTAACCAGCAATTACTGACCCTCGACGAGCAGGCCATCCGCCGTGATGCCCGCGCAATTGCCAGTGAAATCAATACCTTTTTGGCAAACCGCGAAGAAAACCTGATCGACAAGGTGTTGGCGATTGGCACAATGGCTGCCAGTGAGATTTTTGAAGTACAAGTCAAAGCCCAGATTAGTAGCATTGACGTGCGTACGATTTTGGCGCGCCTCAACCAGGCACCATTTACCTTTATCCGCCAAAACAGTCGCACCCAGTACGACACCTATTTTTTGTGGAATGATCCTAGCTACGGTCGGATTCGCTTCCGCGAAGATGTGCGGCACAATACCACCGACAAATCGTCGCCCTACTATACGCTCACGTTGACAGAACCAGCGGTACAGGTCGAACATACCGCCGCCATCCAGATTAGTCGGGCGCGCTATACGGCCCAAGCCAACCATAGCGAGCGTTTTTATCGCGAATACTTCCAGCCTAATCGCGTGATTACTATCACCAAAGAACGCTTACGCACCCATGTCAGCTATCAAGAGATGGACTTTGCCATCAATATCGATACGCTCACGACTGGTACAAATGCAGGCCCATTCCTCGAAATCAAAAGTCGCACTTGGAGTCGCCGTGATGCAGCCCGCAAAGCGCAACTCATGAGCGAAATTTTAGCCGTACTCGGTATCGAGCAGAGCCGCCTCATCAAACAAGAATATGTCGAACAAGTATAACTACATCATTGGTCTGACCGGCAATATTGCCTGTGGCAAAAGCACCGTGGTCGCTGAACTACAGCGCCTCGGTGCCCATGTCATCGACGCCGACCACGTCACTCGCCAGCTCCAACAACCTGGCCAAACCGTGTATGACGCAATCGTCGCCACGTTTGGCACTCATATTTTGCAACCCGATGGGCAAATCAATCGCCGGGCGCTGGGTGAAATTGTCTTTACCGATGTGACCAAACTACGCACGCTCGAGGCACTCATCCACCCTGCCGTGCACCAGCATATCCGGCAGTGGTTGGCAAATTTACCCAGCGGGAGGCCCCAACACCCCGTCGTGGCCGTTATCGATGCCATCAAACTCATCGAGTCTGGCTGGCCCGCCATCTGTGATGCAGTTTGGGTAGTGACAGCACCCCGTGACCAACAAATCGAGCGCTTGTGTCGCACCCGCAACATGAGTCAGGCCGAAGCAATCACCCGCATCGATGCCCAAGCACCCCAAGCCGACAAAGTGGCAGTGGCCGATGTGGTCATCCAAAACCATGGCGACATCGCCGATACCATGCAGCAGGTGCAACAACACTGGCAGACGCTTTTTTTATCATAATCACATCTTTAGAAAAATGAGTACCGGCGCTACCGTGAAATCTGGTCACACGTATGTTGGTGGCGCTGTTGATTCATGGTATAAAAACCACATGAGCGTATCTGAACCACATGGAGCATTGCGTTATGCATTTCACCCGATTTTGGTCGATTGTCGAAGCAACACACACGATTCAAAACCCTACATCCCCCCAAAAACTCGACCGTTTGATTGATACGTTGCAACTCAATGCGAACCATACGGTGCTTGATATCGGCTGTGGCAAGGGCTATTTATTGACGCGCATGGCAGAGCGCTGTGGGATAACCGGCACCGGCATCGAAATCAACCCATGGTTTTGTAATGACGCCCGCCAACGGAGCCAACGGGCGGGAGTCGACCAGCGCATCACCATCATCGAATCTGATGCCCGTGATGTGGTACTTCCTGAGCACCAGTTCGACGCCGCGGTCTGTATCGGGGCAACATTTGCGTTGGGAGGATTGTTGCCCTGCCTGGCAACAATGCGCCGAGTGGTCAAACCCGGCGGCATGATTGCCATCGGGGATGTTTTTCGCAAACAAAATCAATTATCAGCCGATATGTCGCCCCATTTGCAAGCACTGCCCACCATGCCAGAACTGATTGACACAATCCGTGGCAATCACGAAGCGATTGAA
This sequence comes from Roseiflexaceae bacterium UBA965, assembly GCA_002292925.1. Lineage (GTDB taxonomy): Bacteria > Chloroflexota > Chloroflexia > Chloroflexales > Roseiflexaceae > UBA965. Next base: position 4,459 of record DBCF01000069.1, read on the forward strand.
TGTATTGCGGCCAATTTGGATGATTGGGATGCCTACGAGTCACGCAAATGGCGCGCCGCCCAAGCCTGGAAGGCGCGCCACCACGATGATCCCGAGTATGCCGATTTTTGTCAGATGGTCGACGACATGCGCCGCGAATATTTGATCGAAGAACGCCCTCATATTGGCTGGGCGATTATTGCCACCATCAACGAATAGCGTCGTAGAGTGCTTCGTGTTGGGCCACGATGCGTTCCCAACTAAACACGTCGGTGAGTGCTTGGCCGTTACGCGCTAGGCGCAGGCAGCTTTCTGGTGATTGTT
>DBCF01000081.1 GCA_002292925.1 Roseiflexaceae bacterium UBA965
GGCATGATTCTCCCCTACTATGACCTACGATTTTTGTTGTAAACTATATTGATACCACCCCACACCATAGACGGAGACATCTATATGACATTTGGTCATGGATGCCCAATTGTGCATTTTGATCCATTTGGAAATGATTATTTAGCAGATCCCTATGCGTTTTACCAATGGGCCCAACAGCAACAACCAATTTTTTATAGTGACACGCTCAAATATTGGGTACTGACGCGCTATGACGACATCAAGGGGGCGCTCAAAGACGCCGAGACCTTTTCGTCGCGCAATGCCACCGACCCATTTACCCCCGTCACGCCCACGACTGCGGCGGTTTTTCGAGATGGTGGCTACGCCATGCAACGGGTATTGCTCAACGCCGATGCCCCCAACCATACCCGCATTCGGCGCCACGTCTATGCCGCATTTACGCCACAGCGAGTGGCCGCCCTCGAAGAGCGCATCCGTGAGTGCACCCGCACCCACCTCGCCGCCATCACCGCCAATCCCCAGCGACGCATCGATATTGTGGCGGCCTTGACCTATACGTTGCCCGCCCAAGTCATTTTTATGCTGCTCGGGCTCGATGATGACGATGTGCCCGCCATCAAAGCAGGCTCCGAAAGCCGGGTGTTGTTTACCTGGGGCAAACCGAGCGACGCCCAACAAGCCGATTTGGCCCGCGATATGGTTGATTTTTGGCAACGAGCCCAGGCCTTTGTGGCAAAACGTGCCAGCGCCCCACGTGACGACTTTACCAGCGACTTGATTCGCCTGCGCAATGGGGACGACAGTATTCTCAGCATGAACGAAATCGTCAGCGTGGTGTTTGGGTTACTCTTGGCTGGTCACGAAACTACCACCGGACTGCTCAGCAACGCCATCCGGCGCTTGCTCGAAGATCCCCAGCGCTGGCAACAAGCTCACCAGCACCCCGACCAACTCAGCGCCATCATCGAAGAAATCTTGCGCTTTGATACGTCGGTGATTGCTATGCGCCGACTGACGACTCGTGAGGTCACCATTGCCGGCCACACCATCCCCTCCGACGCCAATGTACTGTTGCTGATTGGCGGCGCCAATCACGACCAGACCCATTTCGCCGATGCCGCTACCTACGACCCACAGCGCCCCAACAATCGCGAGCATCTGTCGTTTGGGTTTGGCAGTCATTATTGCATCGGCGCACCCCTCGCCCGCCTCGAAGCGCGGGTCGTACTCAACGAACTCATCACTGCGTTACCCACTGCCCAACTCGCCGCCGACCAGACGTATGATTATTTGCCCAATACGTCGTTCCGCGGCCCACGCCAATTATGGATTACCTGGTAATTAATCCCCAAAATATGATTGTTTGGGAATAGACAAGGATAAAAACTATGCCGGCACCTCGTATAACGATTGATGGTCAGCTATTTCGTGACCTCAACAAAAACGGCAAACTCGATGTGTACGAAGACGCACGTCAACCCATCGAAGCGCGTGTCGCAGATTTGCTTGGGCAGATGAATGTGGCCGAAAAAGCGGGCCTGATGTTCCAAAACTTTGTGACGATGAATGACGACGGTAGCATCACCGAGGGCATGGGGCTGTGGGGACCATACTCGACCAAAGCCGAGATGTTTGACAAACACATCACCCAAAACGGCTTGATGCGCGTGCTTGAGCCCCATGCCATGGTGCGCTGGCACAATACGATGCAACAACACGCCGAAGATACCCGGCTGGGCATCCCCTACCAATTCAGTACCGACCCGCGCCATGGCGTTGGCCAAAACGACCTCAACAACCAAGGCAATCCTTATTTTTCGGCCTGGCCCGAACCCATCGGCCTCGCCGCAATCGATGACGAGGCGGTGACCGAGCAATTTGGTGCCATCGCTCGCCAAGAATACCGCTCGATGGGCATCCATATTGCCCTACACCCCATGGGCGATTTGGCCACCGAGCCACGCTGGTCACGGATTGTGGGCACATTCGGCGAAGACGCCCAGCGCTCAGCCCGCATGACCGCCGCCTATGTCCGTGGATTCCAAGGCCATACGGTTGGCACAGACAGCGTATTGTGCATGACCAAGCACTTCCCAGGCGGTGGACCACAACTCGAAGGGCACGACCCCCACTTCGAATTTGGGCGCGAGCAGGTCTACCCAGGCAACAATTTTGACTACCACTTGATTCCCTTTGAAGCGGCGTTTGCGGCAGGCACGGCGCAGATTATGCCCTACTACGGCATGCCCATCGGGACCCAATACGAAGAAGTGGGCTTCAGCTACAACAAAAGCATTATTACCGGGTTGTTACGCAATAAATACGGCTTCGATGGCGTGGTCTGTACTGACTGGGGCTTGATTACCGATACCACCGGTTTGCCGGGTCCGGTCTGGGCGGCGCGAGCGTGGGGCGTCGAACACCTCACCCCCATCGAGCGGGTCAAACGCGTGCTCGAAGCGGGCGTCGATCAATTCGGTGGCGAAATTTGCACGGAATTGGTGATTGAATTGGTCGAAAGTGGCCAAGTCAGCATCGAGCGCATCGATCAATCGTGCCGGCGGATTTTGCGCGATAAGTTTCGTCAAGGCTTGTTT
>DBCF01000095.1 GCA_002292925.1 Roseiflexaceae bacterium UBA965
GATTTACCGGCACCAGGTGCCCCGGTAATCCCCACCAAGCTCCCCACACCATACCCTGCCAGCGCCCGACGCAGACTACGCACCGGCGCACCACCGCGTTCAATCAATGTCAAGGCGCGAGCCAACGCTCGCCGGTCACCACGGCGCACATCATTCGCTAATTGTTGCACCGTGGCATCAGTCATGACGCGGCTCGGCGGGTCGCCACCGTTGCCCGAATAAAGGCCACAATCTCGTCAGTGTTGGTACCAGGCCCGTAGATGGCGTCGATCCCGTGTTGGCTCATCAGCAGTGCGCTGTCTTCGGCAGGGATAATCCCTCCTGCCACAATCACACAATGCCCCAGCCCCGCCTCGCGGAGTTGGATGGCAACTTTGGGGAGCAACGTCATATGGGCGCCCGACAAAATCGACAACCCGACCACTTCGACATCTTCTTGCAAGGCGGCTTCGACAATCATGTGGGGGGTTTGGCCAATACCGGTATAAATCACATCCATACCGGCATCACGCAGGGCGCGGGCAATCACTTTGGCACCCCGGTCATGACCATCTAGCCCTGGTTTGGCCACCAACACACGAATGGGGGCATCACTCATTTGCGCCCTCCTGTCCGTCTACCAAACAACGAAGGGCGTTGCACTTGGTCGAGACCCATGTCTTCGTATTCGGCTTCACCAGGGCGCATACCTGGTTTTTGGGTCAACCAATCTTCGCGGAGCTTGTGAGCGTCGGCAAAAAACTGCGTAATTGCAGTTTCATCCCCTGCAGTAATTTTTTCTTTGAGGGTATTGAGTTCTGCCGTCGTATCGTCGATCCAACGTGTCAATGCGACCCGATTAGTCATGACGATATCACGGTGCATGGTGACATCGCCCGAGGCTAAGCGGGTCATGTCACGAAAGCCAGTGGCAGCCAATGCGCCCATTTCGCGACCAGCCGCAGTACCCACGGTCGTTTTGACGATAGTGGCCGCCAACACAAACGGCAAGTGCGAAATCCCAGCCACATAGGCATCATGCTCAACCGGATCAATAAAATAGACTTTGGCGCCGATGCGTTCGACCAGCGCTTCACACAAATTAATCGCCGGTCCTGGGGTGGTATTGGTGGGGCACAAACAATACACAGCGCCCTTAAACAAATCACTTACTGCCGCTTTGGGGCCGCTTTTTTCGCGACCAGCCATCGGATGCCCACCAATAAATGGATTGGCCGCCGGCAAAATTTCTTTGGCCCATTCCGCCACCATCGCCTTGGTACTCGTCACATCTGTGACCACTGCACCGGCACTGAGGTGAGGCGCAATTGACTGCAATGCAGTCTGCATTGCTTGGGCTGGTACTGCCAGCACCACCAAGTGCACCCCGGCGACGGCTTCAGCAACGGTATTTGCAACCTTGTCAATGGCGAGGCGACCACGCGCTTCTTTGGCGTTGGCAATATCTGCGTCATAGCCCACCACCTCGAGTTCGCCCATGGGGTCTGTTTTGCTGTCGGCAGCCCGCAACGCCATCCCTAACGATGACCCTATCAAACCCATGCCGATAATGGCAATTCGAATCATTGAATGTACTCCTTTGTATGCCCACCTTCACCGTGTCGCAGGGGGTTCAAAAAACGACAAAAATAACACTTCGGCAATCACAATCATCAATATCCACGGGATGATTAATAACGGCGTTAAGGCACGTAACCCAAACAATCCAAACAACCCTACGACCGTCAAGCCGATTTCGCTGGCTTGACGCCATGCCCGCCGCACATCGTAGCGCCGCGCCCGTTGCCGAAACACCATCTGGCCAATGATATACGTCAGCGGCACACACAGCGTCGACAACACCCAGTACAGCGCCATACTCACCAACAAATACACGGGTACATCTGGCACCCACAACAGGGAATTCGTCGGCGTAGGCACATACAAAACAATCTGTACTGTGAGAAATAACCCCAACACCCCGCGCATTGCCAACCCGCGTGCCCGGAAGTAATATTCCATTGGCACATACGTCAACATACCGACAATCACCGACACACCTGCCAATACGATTTGCTTGGGGCGTTCATCAACAGGCCAAACCCCATTAAACACCATCGTTCCGAGTCCCAGCCACGCAAACCCCACCAACACAAACCACAGCAAAATCTGCGTACGCGAGACACCGTCCTGCGTCACAACAGTAATGGGTGTTGGCGTGTTGCGGGGTGGAGTTATCCGGGTACGGGTGCGGGTCATCGTATCCATCCATTCAACACCACAGTAGTTGCTACTGCATCACACCTACATGGACATATTTTTAGTATATCTGATTTTACACCAATACCAATCCTATCTCCGTCAATTCATCACCAAAATAATCGAAGCGATGCATTGTCACCGGTTATGGCAACCACGTTCACTTTCATTACTACAGCAGACCCTCTGGTATCGCATTCACCGCACAAAAAAGCACAATAGGCGCAACTCACTATTGTGCCAAACCAAAAAATACCGCTATAATTTTGAGGTCAACTGGGTCAACTCAATGAAGAGGAGCAACCATGAGCATTCTTCGCGTGGGTGTCGTCGGCGCTGGCAGTGTGGCCCAACGAGGCATTTTGCCTCACCTCAGTCAACCTGACCTCGCCGATCGCCTGACCCTCACCGCTATTTGTGACCCTGCCCCCGGCCGGGCGCATGCAGCCGCTGAAAAATTCCACATCCCCCAACAATTCACCGATTACGCCGACTTTCTTATCCACGCCGACGTCGACGTGATTTCGCTCGCCACTCCCATCGGCATGCACTACACCCAAGGCAAGGCAGCTATTTTGGCCGGCAAGCATGTCCATTTCAACAAAACAATGACCACCACCAGTGCCCAAGCGACTGAATTAATTGATTTGGCCGCCGCACGTGGTGTCAAAATCGTCGCCTCGCCTGGT
>DBCF01000032.1:0-6649 GCA_002292925.1 Roseiflexaceae bacterium UBA965
ACACCGTGGGGGGCCGATGTCGATCGCTTTACCCCCCGCCCCACCCAGCGCCCCCCCGACCACCAACCCACCGTGGTATTTGTCGGCTCGTTCCGGGCCTGGCACGGCGTCGCGCATGGAGTAAAAGCCGCCCGGCTGTTATTGGAGCAGGGCGTCAATGCGCGCTTTTTGTTTGTGGGGCATGGGCCAGAATTTACCCAAGTCACCCAACTCGCTGGCGGTCACCCCAACATCGTCTTTACCGGCGCGCAACCCTATGCCGCCATGCCCGCAATTTTGGCGAGCGCCGACATCGGCATCGCGCCCTTTGATACCCACGCCCACCCCGCCTTACAAGCCGCCGGGTTCTTTTGGTCACCCCTCAAAATCCACGAATACATGGCCACCGCATTGCCCGTCATCACCAGCGACATCACCCCCCTCAACCAAATCGTGCGTCATCAGCACGAAGGCTTGTTGGTGCCCGAAGCCGATGTGCCGGCACTGGCAGAAGCCATTGCCACACTCCTCGCCGACCCGCAACGGGCCCAACAGTTGGGCGCAGCCGGGCGGGAACGGGTCGTAGCGCACTATTCGTGGCAACAGCATTGTGCCGAGCTTGAGCACATCATGCAGGCGATTGTCGTCCCCTCCCCAAAGTCAACTTGACAGCACCGCCCCCACCGGCTACAATTACGGCAGTGAGCGGGAGTGGCGCAATGGTAGCGCATCTGCTTCCCAAGCAGAGGGTTGCGAGTTCGAATCTCGTCTCCCGCCCCATTCAAAAACCGGCCATGGGCCGGTTTTTTGTATAGAGGAACACTATGATTGCGCTTATTTCTGGCACCGTCGTCGCCACCGGCAGCGACTACGTGATTATCGACACCAACGGGGTCGGCTACCTCGTGCACCTCCCCAAACCAGCCCTCAGCGCCACCAATGATGGCGACGCGGTGCGGTTTTTTACCAGCTTGATTGTGCGTGAAGACTCACTCACCTTATATGGCTTTGCCAATTGGGCCCAACGGCTACTGTTTGACCAGCTCCTCGCTGTCAGTGGCATCGGTCCCAAAGTGGCCATGAGCTTGCTGTCGAGCCTGAGCCCCGACGACCTCAAAGCCGCCTTGGCCAGTGGTGACGTGGTGCGCCTCAGTAAGGTTCCCGGCATTGGCCGCAAAACGGCCGAGCGCATGGTGCTGGAGCTCAAAGGCAAAATCGACCCACGTGGGTTGATGGCCGGAGCTGCTCCGTCGAGCCGTGACAGCGATCTCATCGACGTCTTGACGGGGCTGGGCTATAGCGCTGCCGAAGCCAACGCCGCCGTCGCCAACATCCCCGCTGACGCCCCCGACAGCATCGACGACCGCATCCGCCTCGCCCTGCGTTATTTTGGTGGGCTATAAGCATTTCACATGCAAAAGGACTTACTATGCGTTTGATTTTGTGGGATATTGACGGCACCCTTTTGTATAGTGGTGGCGTGGCTGGTGAAGCCATGCGCGCCGCCATGAGCCGCGTCTATGGCCGCCCTGCCAGCAATGATCGCCGCGAATACGCCGGCAAAACCGATCAGCAGATTATTTTGGAGACCTTCGCCGAGCGCCCCCACGACCAAATCCTCGCCCAACTCGACGAATTTGCCGTCGCCTATATGGATGAGCTCGACCAACGCCAAGCCGAAATGGCCGCCCGCGGCCGCGTCTTGCCCGGCGTCCCCGCCATCTTGGCCCACCTGCAACACAACCCTGACGTACATCAATCAGTGCTGACCGGCAACATGCAAAAAGTCGCCGCCATGAAGCTCCGCCTCACCAATCTGCTGCATTACGTCGATCTCGATACCGGCGCCTACGGCAGCGATCACCACCAGCGCGTACAACTCCCCAACTTTGCCTTGACCCGCGCCAACCAACGCTTCCAGCCGGCCCTCAGCGGCAGCGATATCATCATCATCGGCGATACCCCTAACGACATTGCCTGTGGTAAAGCCCACGGCGCCCGCACTGTGGCAGTGGCTACCGGCCCCTTTAGTGTGGCCGATTTGACCGCCCATCAGCCCGACGCCGTGTTGGCAGACCTTAGTGACCTCGACGCCGCGCTGACAGCGATTTTGGGTTAACGGGGGGTTTTGAGTAGCGCGCCCATGGCCGTAATCCCCTGTACAATCCGGCTGTCGGATTGTGACGAATAATTGACCCGGGCATGGTTGTGCACCGGATTGACGGCAAAAAAGGGCGCGCCGGGCACATACGCCACACTGGCGTGAGGCAACAGTTGATTGCGCATAAAATCAGCGGCATCGAATCCTACCGGGAAGGTCAACCAGGTAAATAACCCGCCGTTGGGCTTGGTCCACGTGACGGTATCGGGGAACGATTCCGCCATTGTGCGCAACATCACGTCGCATTTACGCCGGTAGGCGTCACGCAACAGCCCAATATGCGCTTCGATGTCGTTTTGCTCCAAAAACAGCGAGATTATTTTCATATTGAGCGTGCTACATTGCGTGTCTGCGGCCAATTTGAGCAACCCTAGTTGATGGGTGATGGCCGGCGATGCCACCGTCCAGCCAATGCGCAAGGCGGGTGCTAATATTTTCGAAAACGTGCCGAGATAAATCACTCGATCCTCCGTGTCGAGACTTTTGAGGGTAGGCAACGATTCCCCGGCAAAGCGGATTTCGCGATACGGCGTATCTTCCAAAATAATCAGATTAAACCGATTAGCCAAGCCAATCAACTCGTGCCGGCGCGCCAGACTCATCGTCACGCCAGTGGGGTTGTGGAAGTCGGGCACCGTATAAATCAACTTGGCGTTGGGCGTCATAAGCAACGCCTGCTCGAGTTGATTCATGTCCATGCCATCTTCGTCCATGCCTATTGCCACATAATTTGGCTCACACGGATTAAAGGCAATCAATGCGCCGAGGAAGGTGGGATTTTCGGTAATCACCACATCGCCCGGATTGAGAAACAGTTTGGCAATCAAATCGAGCCCTTGCTGGCCACCATGCAATATCAGCACATCATCGGCGCTACACGGCGTCCCTTGACGGGTCATGCGGGCCGCGATTTGGGCGCGTAATTGGGGCGTGCCGTTTGACGACGTATATTGCAACGCCGCCGCACCGTCTTCGACCAAGGTGGTCTGGGCTGCCGCACACAGTTCTTCGTAGGGGAACAAGGTCGAATCAGGGTAACCCCCCCCAAACGAAATCACGTTGGGGTTGTCGCCTAGTTGCAACAATTCACGGATTGCTGAAGGCTGGACTCGGCTCATGCGCCGCGCAAAAGAAGTGGTCATTGCACTTCCTCTCTGAAATTACTAAATTGACTGCGCTCATTGTACCCCACAACCTTTGGCATTCAACACAGCGATTCCCTGCCAGTGGGAGCACTGACAGGGAATTACTCTATAGCACGACATCATATTTACTCGACGATATAGCCGCCACTATCGGCTTTGGCCAAAATCGCATTGATGGTGTCGACCAATTGCCGCGCCGAGGCCACATCGAGTTCCACCGATACCCGGGCACTCGGTCCCAGCGCTTCATTGACAAAGTCGAGGCTGAGGGCATGCTCAAATGGCGCTTCAAAGGGATGGTCGTACGACACGTTGGCTTCGCCCAACGTGAACCAGCCATTCCCCGCTTTGCCGCTCCCCGCCACCTTGATTTGGGTGGCAATCATCGTACACATACGCCAATCCTTGCTCGGGCGGGTTTAGCCCACGTATTGCGCCAAAAACGCCCAAATCTGCTTCCAGCCTGCCATGGCTTGGGCTTGACGATAAGCAGGGCGATCATAATAGAAAAAGCCATGACCGGCATCGGGATACATGTGGAACTCATACGTTTTGCCATGCGCAATCAAGGCCTGTTCCAGCAACGCCACCTGTGGCGGGGTGGGGCCAAAGTCTTCTTCGCCGAAAATCCCCAGTACCGGACAAGCCAAATCTTTGGTGTAATCAATCGGTGCCACGGGCTGGTTGGGGCTCAATTCTTGTGGTTCCATGGTGACCCGCCCACCCCAGCAATTGATAATCGCCGCAAATCCGGGGGCGCGACAGGCCGCCAAATAGGCATGCCGGGCACCCGAGCAGGTACCAAACACTGCCACTTTGCCCGTGCAGGTCGGTTGCGCCACGGCATAGGCTAGCGCACCTGCCACATCGCCCACCACTTGGTCGTCGGGGACGCCACCCGCAGCCCGTACTTGCACCGCAATGTCTTCGGGGATGCCGTGGCCGGCGCGGTGGTACAGATTGGGCGAAATCGCAATGTAGCCGTGATGGGCAAACTTGCGGGTCACCTCGCGGTACCATTCGTCCCAGCCCGGCATGTGGTGAATCACCACAATGGCGGGGAAGGGCCCCGGCCCCAGCGGCCGCGCCACATAGGCGCCGATGGGGTCACCGTTGTGCCCGGGGATGACGATTGTCTCAGCAATCATCCCTTCGTATTGATTGGTGGCGTACTGCATCGCGCATCCTTTTTGTCGTTATTACTATTCACTTATAAAAAAAACGTATGGGCCAGACGTGAATCACCAACGCGGGGTGGCAGACGCCACCCCGCTGGTTGCATCAATGGCCATCCACATCCGAATCGACCCGTTTTTCGGCACCCGTATCGAGTGCCGTAATCGCGGCGATTTCGGCTGACGTCAATGCAAAATCAAAAATATCCAAGTTTTGCACCAAGCGTACCGGATTGGACGACTTGGGGATGGGCACCAAACCCAGTTCGATATTCCAGCGCAACACCACTTGGGCCGTCGTTTTGCCGTATTTTTGGGCAATTGCCTGCAACGTTGGGTCGCTCAACAAATCACTGCCTTGGCCCAGTGGGCTCCACGACACCGTCACGATACCATGGGCGCGCCCATAGGCGACTTGGTCGGGCCGAGTAATCCGAGGGCTCAATTGGATCTGGTTGGTGGCGGGGCAAATCGTCGTTTCGGCCAACAAATGGTCGAGGTGGGCTGGTGTGAAATTCGACACGCCGATTGAGCGTACTTTGCCCGAGGCCACCAGTGTCTCAAATGTTTTCCAGGTCGATACATAGTCGTTGCGTTGTGGCAACGGCCAGTGAATCAACAACAAATCGACGTAGTCCATCTGCAGTTGTTGCAAACAGGCGTCGAGGCCGGCGATGGCGCGGTTTTCACCTTGGAATTCGCCATCGAGTTTGCTGGTAATAAACAATTCTTCGCGGGCGATGCCGCTATCACGCACCCCTTGACCCACGCCCCGTTGATTGCCGTAGCGAAAGGCCGTGTCGATGTGGCGGTAGCCGGCTTCGATGGCCGTCACCATCACCGGCGCCGCATCGTGGTCTTTGAGTGGCCAGGTTCCCAAGCCGATTTGGGGCATCTGCACGCCGTTATTCAATGTCACCGCTGGAATCGTCATATACGTATCCTTTTTTATGGCACACATGATGAAAAAACGTTCATCTGCGTTATTTTATCAGGATATCCCACCACAAAAAACATACTTGACGAATCCGCTAATATTTGTGCTATATTAGGGTAATTCGCATTTCGTCGAATTGAATATGTCTAAACGAGTTGTTTCTACCATTGTAACAGGAGCCACAATGACTACCACCTACTCGCAACTGCCCATCCTCGACCTAGCGCGCCTCGAATCAAGTAGCCCAGCCGAACGGGCTGCCTTCATCGAAGAAATTCGCACCACGGCCTACGATTTAGGTTTTTTCTATGTCACGGGTCATGGCGTCGATCAGCAGCTTATAGATGATACCCTGGCCGTGGCCCGGGCGTTTTTTGCGCTACCCGAAGCCGACAAGATGTCGATTGAGATGGTCAATTCGCCGCATTTCCGTGGCTACAATCGTCAAGGCCAAGAATTCACCCGGGGTCAACGTGACTGGCGCGAGCAAGTCGACATCGGCGCCGAGCGCGAAGTAATGACCGACATCCCCGCCAACGCCCCTTGGAATCGCCTGCGTGGTCCCAATCAATGGCCAACAGAATTGCCTGCCTTCAAAGAGACGATTTTGCGCTACCAAACCGCAGCCGCCAATTTGGCCATCCGGCTGATCAAGACTTTTGCGATTACCTTGGGCCAACCTGAAAACATTTTTGAGCAGATTTACACGCCAGATTCCCACTACTTGCTCAAAATCATCCGCTATCCAGGCCGTGATGCCACCGAAAGCGACCAAGGGGTGGGAGCCCACAAAGACGGCGGCTTTGTGACGGTATTGCTCCAAGACGTCCAAAAAGGCCTCGAAGTGGAACACAACGGGCAGTGGATTAGTGCCCCGCCCATCCCCGGCACCTTTGTCATCAACGTCGGCGAAGTCCTCGAAATGGCCTCGAACGGCTATTTGCTTGCCAACGTCCACCGCGTGGTGACACCCCCAGCCGGCGCCAATCGTCTCTCGGTAGCGTTTTTCTTCAATGCCCAACTCAATTCGACTGTCCCGTTGCTCGAATTGCCTACCGAATTGGCAGCCAAATCACGTGGGGCTACCCGCGACCCACTCAACCCGCTCTTCCGCGAAATCGGCAAAAACCAGCTCAAAAGCCGGCTCCGATCGCACCCCGACGTGGCGCAGCGCCACCACGCCGATCTGCTCGCCTCGGATGAATACACCGCGCCCAAGCGGTAGGGCGAGGCATGCCTCGCACCCCGACGC
>DBCF01000032.1:6757-14229 GCA_002292925.1 Roseiflexaceae bacterium UBA965
CCGTATGGCGGCATCATTCGCCGTTTACGGCGGCATCATTCGCCGCTTCGCCATATGCCGCATGCCTCGTACGTGCGAGGCATGCCTCGCATAGAGAGAGGCCCCGAGTGCTAAGCACTCAGGGCCTCTCTCTATCCGCAGAAGCGACTAGTCGCGGCGACGGGGCCGGCTGAAGCCGCCACGATCACCGCCACGGTCAGGTGCTGGTGGGCGATTGGCGTTGGCCGCCTTGCGCTCTTCGGGGGATTCGCCATTGAGCACGGAGCGCCGTGACAAGCTCACTTTACCGCCCGAATCGACATCGATAACCATCACGTTGATTTCGTCACCGATATTGACGACGTCTTCGACTTGGTTGACCCGACCGACATCAAGCTCTGAAATATGTACCATGCCGTCTTTGCCCGGAATCAAATTGACAAATGCACCAAAGGGTTTGATGCTGACCACTTTGCCGAGGAAGATTTCGCCTACTTTGATTTCGCGGGTCAAAGCTTCGATCATACCAACAGCTTTTTTGGCTGCTTCACCGTCGGCAGTGGTCACAAACACGCGACCATCGTCTTCGACATCGACCGTCGCACCGGTGGCTTCGATAATACCCCGGATGGTTTTGCCACCAGGTCCAATCAAGGCGCCAATTTTGTCGACGGGAATCTGCAACGTAATAATCCGTGGTGCCGTGGCCGACAATTCGGTACGGGCACTGTTGATGATTTCGTTCATCTTGTCGAGGATAAACAAGCGACCGGTTTGGGCCTGTGCAAAGGCTTCGCGCATGATGTCAAAGGTGATACCGGTGGTCTTGATGTCCATCTGGAGACCGGTAATCCCTTCGGACGTCCCAGCCACTTTGAAGTCCATGTCGCCGAGGTGGTCTTCGATGCCTTGGATGTCGGTAAGCACCTGCCATTTGCCATCAGCACCGGTAATCAAGCCCATGGCCACACCGGCCACGGGGCGTTTGATAGGCACACCAGCATCCATCAACGACAAACTCGAACCACAGACCGAGGCCATCGACGAAGAACCGTTGGATGACAGTACTTCAGAGACCAAGCGCATGGTATAGGGGAATTCTGACTTGGGTGGCAATACGGCCAACAACGACCGCTCTGCCAAGGCACCATGCCCGATGTCACGGCGGCGTGGGGCGCCCAAGCGCTTGACTTCGCCCGTCGAAAATGGTGGGAAGTTGTAGTGGTGGATGTAGCGCTTGCTGGTTTCAATACCAAGATCATCGAGACGTTGCTCTTCTGACGGTGAACCAAGCGTGGTGATGGTCAATACTTGGGTTTGACCACGGGTAAACAAACCACTGCCGTGCACACGGGGCACCACGCCCACATCGACCGAAATGGCGCGGATTTCGTCGGTCTTACGACCGTCGACGCGCATGCCACTCGCCAAAATCGCCGAGCGCACTGCTTCGTAGGTCAAGTTTTCGAAGGCCACGTCAATGGCTTTCTTGCGGGCCGGGATTTCTTCTTCGGGTTCGTCTGCCGTGAAGTGGGTCACGATGGCGGCATGCAAGGCATCGGTACGATCTTGACGGGCAGTTTTGTCACTGTCGTGCAAGGCTTCGTTGAGGCGATTGCCCATCCAGACCCGAATCGCTTTTTCGAGTGAATTATCAGCGGCGGGCGGCGTGAATACCAATTTGGCCACGCCACATTGGGCCACGAGGCGTTCTTGGAGTTCACAGATTTCGCGGCAGATTTGGTGGCCTTTGATAACACCGTCGAGCATTTCGGCTTCGGTGAGCTCTTCGGCGCCAGCTTCGACCATCAACACGGCATCTTTGGTACCGGCAACCACCAAATCGAGGCGGCTCGCGGCCATATCAGCCATGAAAGGATTGACGACGTGACCGTTTTCGTTGAAACCCACCGTCACGGCACCGACTGGTCCCGAAAAGGGGATGTTGCTGATGGCCAAGGCGGCCGATGCGGCAATAATCGACAACGGACCCGGATCGTTGATCATGTCAATCGAAAAGGTGGTGACGATGATTTGGACTTCGTTGAAGTAGCCTTCGGGGAAGAGCGGGCGCAACGGGCGATCGGTCAAGCGTGACGTCAAAATCGCCGTGGTGGTGGCGCGCCCTTCGCGTTTGAAGAAGCTACCGGGGATCTTACCGGCGGCGTACATTTTTTCTTCGTAGTCGACGGTCAATGGGAAAAAATCGATACCATCGCGGGCCGACTTAGCGGCAACCACGGTGGCCAGCAACATAGTGTCGCCGTAGCGCACAGTTACTGCGCCGTCTGCTTGTTCAGCAAAACGACCTGCTTCGAGTGTCATGGTGCGACCGGCAATTTCGGCGCTAACACTCACAATGTTTTTTACGGTCATGCAATACCTTCTTCTTGGTGCAACCACCCACATAGTGGTGCCTGTTGCCAAGTGTTAGGTACTGGAGTATGCCGTCGCAATGCCACCCCATACTCCAATCCCTAACCCCTTGGTCTTCCTCTTTGACGACAAAAAAGATAAAACTGCGGGCCGTCACTTGTACGAGCCCGCAGCATATCAGCGTAGAATTGGGCGTCTCGCCACAACCTGACTACCGACGCAGGCCCAAGCGCTCAATCACTGAGCGGTAGCTGGGGCGGTTGGTGCGGCTCAAGTACGCCAACAAACGACGACGGCGACCAACCAAGCTCAACAAGCCGCGGCGGGTGGCGTGATCATGTTTGTGTTCGCGCAAATGTTCGATGATTTGATTGATGCGCTCGGTCAACAAGGCAATTTGTACTTCTGACGAGCCGGTATCTTGACCGTGCGTCTGAAACTTGCCTACGACGACATCTTTCTCGCTCTTCTCCAAAGCCATGTGCTATGCACTCCTCATAATCGCGTGCGGGCTGGAGGCGCCCGCCGTTCGAAAACAGCATCGACATTCCCATGTCAATGGGTGGTATTATACCACAGATAGACGGATAATGACGTTTTTTCTTGACGTGCTAGTGAGATGTGAGTAGAATGAGGATTGTGCAATATACACACACACCGAACCAGCTCCGTGATTTGCTCCACCGGATAAGCCTTGCAATGGCCTATATACCGGGAGTGCATATCGCTCAACCACCGTACAATGCACCAAAAAATGCGGTGATTGGTCATGGTGTCACGGCACACGAAGATGGGAATTGCACGGTATTGACTTGTTTTTTGTGCATAGACCCCGCACTGTCGCGGAGCCTTCCTGAGCATTGTGCGCTCGTGCAAACGGTTGTCCAGGCGATTTTGCCACCACGCACTGAGCGGGAATGTATCATCAATGTTATTATCACCGACATACTTGCCTAAGGATTGCATGCCCACCAAAGCCCGGCTCAAACCTCGTACACTGGCAGTACGCGTCTTGTATGAACTCAGTCAAACTGACCACACAATTGACGCCGTATTGGCCAATCATTTTGCCTACCCTCGGCTCAGTGACACCGACGATGATGATGATGGCAGTGGGGTTGTCAGCCCACAACACCAAGAATTCATCCGTACACTGGTGACTGCCGCCCTCAATAATCGCCATACCCTCGACGCCTTGATTATTGATTTGGCCCCCAATGTGCCCCTCAGTGATATGCCATTGTTGCAACGGGTCGTGTTACAATTAGCTATCGCCGAAATGCGCTATATGGGGCAGGGACGTGGTGACTACAAGCTGATTATTAATGCAGCTGTCGAAATCACCCGCGCCTATGTTGGTGATACCCCTGCGCGTTTTGTCAATGGCGTCCTTGGGACTGTGGCGTTACGCTACCCCGAATCACGCAATCCATCTGCACGGTAGCCAACCGGGATTTGTCCCGTGGTGAATAATTGAGATACGTAGAGACACGCTAATACCTTGTGTCACGGTTGCGAAAGGAGCATGTTCCATGCCATCTGCTGAAATGGAAGCCCGTCTGAAAAAAATCGTCGCTGATCGTCTCGGCGTCGAAGAATCGGCAATTGTGCCTTCGGCTCGCTTCGCCGAAGAATTGAAGGCTGACTCACTCGACTTGGTCGAGTTGATTATGGCCCTCGAAGAAGAATTCGGCGTTGACATTCCCGATGAAGTTGCCGAAAAAATCCTCACCGTTGGCGATGCCTTGACCTACATCGACGCCCACGGCAAGTAATTCTGCCACTCCATTCCGCAAACGCCCATTGATGACTACGGTCGTCAATGGGCGTTTGCCCATCTATGCACCCACCCACGCATTCAGCGACACCGCAATGCGCCGCCCATGTCAACATCCAAGCCACGTGTTGCGATAATCTACATCACCGCGCACATGGGATTAACAGATATTTGCATACTACATGGGTCGGTTTCAGTGTACAATCTAGGGTAATGGAATGGTGACCAGGTGAAGTGAGGTCGGCATGAACTTCCTCGGCGTTGGTCCGGGCGAATTTTTCTTTATTTTGATTGTGGCATTGATTGTAATCGGCCCCGAACGCTTACCTGGCTTTGCCCGGAGCATCGGACGCAATATTGTACGCCTACGCAATTGGATGAATGCATCTCCTGATGCCCAAATGCTCTTGCAAGTGCAGCGTGAGCTCGAGCTCGAAATCAACGATATCCGCTCGACACTTCGTCAAGAAGTACTCAATGTGCGCGCAGAATTCGACGAAGTCCGCCAAGATTTGAGTATGGCCTCGCGTACCGTAGATAGTTCACTCAATAGCATGGCCAATGACGTCAATGTCGATCGCGGCTACATTTCATCGTATCCGCAACCGGTAGCGCCGCCCATATCGGTCGATGCCACTGATTCCAACCAAATTACCAACCCTAGTAGTGATGTCACTGCACCGATTACATTCGCACAAGCCACAGACGATGACACAACCGATCAGCAATCCGCACCTGAAGCACCAGTCGTTGCCCGTCAGCGTAAGCCAAACTGGGTCGACACCACCCCTGTAACAGAGACACCCGTTGCTGATAATGTCATTGCACCACCACACCTCGTTGCTACACCCAGCGAGCCGGCGGCCAACCCCACCATCGAAGCCGAACTTGCCGCATTGCGCCAAGAAATCGCCACCCTCAAACAAGCGCCCAATGTCCCAAGCACCGTCAACCATGATAATTTCATGATGATGCAAATTGAAGTGGCGCAACTCAGCAATAACCTCAATACCCTGCGTACCGAAATCACCCAAGCCAAACTCGGCGCACCACCGTCGGTGTCTTATGATGCCTTTATGATGATGCGCGTCGAACTCGCCCAACTCTCGCAACAACTTGAAGCTTTGAGCAAACAACTTGCCACCAATACCAATGGGGAGCCTTCTGCATGAACACTTCCCAACTCATCATTGTCGCCATCGTATTGACTATTCTCATCCTCGTACCACTGATTGTCATCGTGCTTGTACGCTGGCTCGTACCCCTCGAAGACCCCATCGAAGAAATGGATGAAGTCGCAGAGTCAGACATTCCCACCAATAATCTCCAGGATTTCTGGAGTGCCCTAGCGCCGCACTTAATCGAGCTCCGCGATCGCCTCGTCAAGGCAGCCCTAGCCATCGCCATTGGCACGTCGCTCGGGTTTTACTTGGTCAATAGTTCCAAAATACTCGGCGTATCGTTGCCTGATTTCATGGTCAAACAATTAGCACCCCCAGGCACCGTGCTCCAAGCCGTGGGTGTCGGCGAAGTATTCCTCGGGTATATGCAAATCGCACTCATCATCGGGATTATTCTTGCGATGCCGATTGTGGTCTATCAGCTCGTGGCGTTCTTTTCACCAGGCTTACTCAACAACGAAAAACGTATGGTCTATATCGCCCTACCGATTATCACCGAGCTGTTTCTGGCCGGAGTATCATTTGGTTGGTTTTTCACCGTACCAGCCGCGTTACAGTTTTTATTACAATACGGACAAACCTCAAATATTAGCACCGTACCAACCTCAGATAGTTTCTTCCAGACCGTCGCGACGTTGCTACTCTGGAACGGCATTATCTTCCAATTGCCAGCCATCATGTATCTCTTGGCGCGCCTCAACATCGTATCGACGGCCATGCTTACCAGCACCCGCCGCTACGCCATCGTCGTCATCACCATCATCGCAGCCCTGATTACACCCACCGGTGACCCCTACAACTTATTGTTGCTGGCGGTACCCATGTACATGTTGTATGAATTAGGGATTATTTTGACCCGACTTGTCCCCAAACCCGCAGTCGTCGACGTCAGCGAATAACCTTGCCCTCACCACAAATCATCCCCCTACCGTCACAAATCACGGTAGGGGGATTTGAGTTTCACTCGTGATATTTTTACTCGCGAACAAGCGGTACAATCCACGTTGCATCGCCAAGTACGGTGTTTTGTAACATGATAATCAGATTGGTAGCACTTGGATGCAGGCCACGCGGCACCACCACTCGCCCACTGGCATTTTGGCCAGGCAACACTTGTAGTGTACGTGGTTGTGAACGAATCACCGAAACGCCGTAATTGGTCCCTAGTGAATCACGAATCACCACGTGCGTTTCATCAAGAGGAATTTGCATATCAAGATTATTAGTATTGTTATTAATCTGAAATTGCACATGAATCTCACCATCACACGTCGTGACTTGTTGCAAAGTCAACAACGCATCGGCATTGACACCTGCGGATACACTTTGCCAACTGCCATCACTCGCACGCACCCGCGCAATAGTTTGGATGTCATTCCATTCACAGCGCGCGACGGTAAGATTTGGGTTGAGTGGGGGTGCGGTATCGCCGGTTGTCACCACGGTAACGGTGGGCTCCATCGGAGGCAATGTCACCAACCGTGTACCGCTGGTGCTGGCGGCAAACCAGACTGCCACCACCAACAATGCTACACTTACCGCAATCAAGCCTTGTCCCGTCCACGTCGACCGCAGCTGTGCCAGCACATCGCGCCATTGCCGTGATGGGGGTAGTGGGGCAGCAACCGGCATGATTTCGCTGAGGACGAGGTGCTCGATTTCGTCCCAACGGGTACAGTTCAACAATTGGGGAATCCGTTGGAGCTCACTATCGCTCCAATTCATGTTGGTCGATCGTTCAGTAAAAATATGCAACGGCAAGGTATCGAGCCCAAGCACCTGCACCTTCCAGTCACTTTCGATTTGTGATTCGGGGTGCAATATCGGCGCAATCGCTACTACCCGCCGGACTGCCCGCACATCAACCGAGCGATTATTGGTGATATCGGCGCGGTGTTCGGTCAAAAAATTGGTCAAGGCGTAATAATAGGCAATGACCTGGTTATAGGGGTTTTTGCGACCCGGGTTGATACGTTTACGTTCTTGGTTGCTGTTTTCGACAAACCACGGACCATTGACATCACCAAACACTTTGCCATCACAATGTTTGAGCTCAATCACAAAAATACCGTCGTTTTTGAGCACCACCACATCAATGGTGCGCCCACCCACACTGAAATTAGCCAACACAATATATAAACCATCGAGGCGGGCCAACT
>DBCF01000032.1:14241-34935 GCA_002292925.1 Roseiflexaceae bacterium UBA965
GTTGGGTAATGGCCCGCCGTTCATTGGGATGTTCTGGTTTTTCGCCAATCCAAATCTGTACTGCCATACAATCCTCAGCGCCGCCGCGCATTGCCGCGGCTCCGCGCTGGGGCGGGGGCTGGTGCAAGTTCTTCTTCAAGTGCCATCGTACGGCGCAAATCAAGGATTTGGTCGCGTAATCCAGCAGCTTTTTCAAATTCCAAATCTCGTGAGGCGTTTTTCATCTGCTTTTCGAGATCTTTAATCAGTTTGGCCATAGCCTCACGCGTGGTGGGCATTTCGACTCGCTTGGTGGTGTCGGTGATGGTATAGACCCCTTGTTCCTCCGCAGCCTTGCGCAGACGGTCACTCAAATCACGCACCCCTTTGATAATCCCAACGGGCACAATGTTGTTGGCTGTGTTGTGGGCAATTTGAATGCTACGCCGGCGGTCAGTTTCGGCGATAGCAGCGGTCATCGAGGCCGTCATGTTGTCGGCATACATCACCACTGTGCCTTCGACGTGGCGGGCTGCCCGCTCGATAATCTGAATCAATGACGATGCCGACCGCAAAAAACCTTCTTTGTCGGCATCAAGAATCGCCACCAAGGATACTTCGGGCAAATCCAACCCTTCGCGCAACAAGTTAATCCCCACCACCACGTCATAGACACCGAGGCGCAAGTCACGCAAAATCTCGACCCGCTCGATAACATCAATGTCTGAATGCAAATAATGAGTACGAATACCCGTTTCACGGAGATAATCGGCCAAATCTTCGGCCATGCGCTTGGTCAAAGTCGTCACCAAACAACGATGGCCTTTTTTGACTCGCCCTTGCACTTCACTCACCAAATCATCGACCTGACCACGGGTCGGCCGGATGTTGATGACGGGGTCGATGAGCCCCGTGGGGCGGATGATTTGCTCGACCACTTGTTGCGACATACCGATTTCGAGGGGGGTCGGCGTAGCCGACACAAAAATCGCTTGGCGCATGTGTTGCGTAAATTCTTCGAAATTCAGCGGGCGATTATCCATGGCCGAGGGTAACCGGAAGCCGTAATCGACCAACGTCGTTTTCCGCGCCCGGTCACCGGCATACATTCCCCGTACTTGCGGCAACGAAATATGTGATTCGTCGATAAACATCACGAAATCATCGGGGAAGTAATCGAGCAATGTCCAGGGTGTTTGGCCCGCCAAGCGGCGATCCATGTGGCGCGAGTAGTTTTCAATACCCGAACAATAGCCCATCTCACCCAGCATTTCGAGGTCGTACATGGTGCGCTGTTTGAGGCGGGCCGCCTCGAGGATTTTGCCGTCATCTTCGAGGAATTTGACCTGTGCCACCATTTCATCTTGGATGTCACTCATCGCCAAGTGCAGTTTTTCGGTGGTTGCCACAAAGTGCTTGGCTGGGAAGACTTCGACCCGTGGGAGCTGTTTGTAAACCTCACCGGTCAACGGGTCAAACTCCGAAATACGTTCGACTTCGTCGCCCCACAATTCCACCCGGATGGCGGTTTCGGCATTGGCGGGGAAGATGTCAAGCGTGTCACCACGCACCCGGAAGGTACCACGATGGAAGTCCATGTCGTTGCGAGCAAACTGCAAATCGAGCAATTGCCGCAATAATTTGTCGCGGTTGCGGACCTCGCCGACGGCAATTGGAATCATCACTTGGCCGTAGTCGACGGGACTGCCCAACCCATAAATGCACGATACCGACGCCACAATCAACACATCGCGGCGGGTCAACAAGGCTTGGGTGGCAGCGTGGCGCAAGCGGTCGATTTCTTCGTTGATCGAGGCTTCTTTTTCGATGTATAAATCTTTACTAGGAACATACGCTTCAGGGGTATAGGTGTCATAGTACGAAATAAACATTTCGACGGCAGCATCGGGCAATAATTCACGGAATTCGCTATACAGTTGCGATACCAAGGTTTTGTTGTGGGCCAGCACGAGCGCAGGGCGTTGTAATGATTCAAATACCCAGCTCATTACGGCCGTTTTGCCAGTACCCGTGGCACCCAACAGCGTCTGGTAACGCATGCCTTGATGCACCCCATCAACGAGTTGACGAATGGCTTTGGGTTGATCACCTGTTGGTTGATAGGGGGCATTCGCCGTGAAACCCATAACGTACTCAATTCATCGATGGGCGGAAATCCACCCCAGTAGTAATGTAATAATTAGTTCTATTATACGCTGTGATATCTGATAAAAAAATCAGAAAAGCGTGAGCTGTTCCACAATTGGTTTGTTGGCGTTACGGCGAGCGATTTGCATGGTGCGCCCCGTCCCAAAAAACCGTCCGTCAAATGTCACAAAATCGATAATGCGCTGCGTTGCCGCCCCCAGCACCGCAATATGGGCAGGCTCGCGGAGCATCCCCAGCGTGCGCAAGCGCAAAATCCGCTTCACGCCCAGTGGTCCCAGCCCTGGAATGCGCAACAATTGTTCAGCTGGCGCCCGATTGATTTCGATGGGGAACAATTCGGGGTGGTGCAAGGCCCACGCCAATTTGGGGTCATGTGCCAGCGACAAATTTGCCTGCCCATCAAACGCGAGTTCTTCGGCAGCAAAGCCATAATGACGCAACAACCAATCCGCTTGGAGCAAGCGTTGGGTGCGGACTTGGGGTGTCGATCGGGCATTCGCCATGGGGGTGCCTGCCAGCGCCTTGAATGCGCCATAGTAGACCCGGCCCACGGCGAGCTCTTTGCGGAGCCAGGCCGTCGCTGTAATTAATTCTTGGTCGCTTTCACCGGCCGCACCCACCACAAACTGGGTGGCAATCCCCGATTTAATCTGCCCGGCTTGGTACAAATCACGCATCCAGCGCAACCGCAAAATCACATCGCTCCGCCAATCGCGACTAGGGTCGAGCACCGCTTGGCGCGCGGCACTGGGTACTTCAATGTTGAGGCTCATGCGATCAGCCACCCGCGCAGCAGCTTCGACCACGGCATGCGACACCCCAGGTGGTAGTTTGAGGTGGAGATAGCCACGGTACGCATAACGATTGCGCAAAATTTGGGCGCTGTCGACCACCGCAGACCCCGATGCGTCAGCCGACCCCACCACCGCCGTCGACAACAACAACCCAGCGTTGTGACGTTGCAGTTGTGGCGCGACGGCGGCCGCCGCCTCGTCTGGGGTCAAGGTGGCACGAGGGACGTCGCCCCCAGCCCTGAGCGGGCAATAGGGGCAGTTGTGCACGCATTCGGCACTCATGAGCAGGCGCATGACCGGGCGACGCACCCCTTTGGCATCGGCTTCGGCCGACAAGGCGTTTTCGCTCCAATGTGCTTTGGTCGATTGATAACGACGACCTGCGACCGCATGGGTGTCGCAGGCCTCGTAATGCGCTGCCGGCGCAAGGATAGCAAGTTTTTCAGCGACATCCATCGCATACACTCATTTCGCCGTTACGGAGTCGCTCTTGGGTTTTCATCAGGAGTTTGGGGGATTGCATCGGTTGCTTGGGTATCTTCAATGTCAGCTGGAGAAATCGGCATGGTGGGCACAGCAGGTGTTTCGTCGTATAACGAAGCCACCGGCAACGGTGCCGTCACATCTCCCAATTCTGGGGCTCGGGCATGGTTTAACCACAAGCCAATCACCCCTGCCGCAATCAACACAATACTGGCAATTTGGGCGACACGCAACGAATCTGCGCATGAGCCACCGACTAAATCGGCACACAAACTATCGGTACGCAACCCTTCAATCCACAAGCGCCCCAATCCATAAATAATGGCATAAAACAACACCATGTCACCACGGCGCAACACATCGCGGTAACGTCGTTCAATGGCGACCAATACCCCCACCCCGGCCAAGTTCCAAAGTGATTCATACAAAAAGGTGGGGTGGAACAGCGTCGTCAGCGGGTATTTATCGAGGTCGTTGTAGGGTTGGATACGGTAGGGGGCATCGATAATCAAACCAAAGCCAAACGGGGTCGGCTGACCATATGCTTCTTGATTAAAAAAATTCCCCCAGCGCCCAATCGCTTGTGCCAACATAAATGTGGGCATCATAATATCAAGCCATTCGCGTAAATCGAGTTGATGGCGCCGCGTATAGATCAATGCGGCCAATACCGCCCCAATCAAGGCACCGTGAATGGCTAGTCCACCAGTCGCAGGATTGATAATCATCCAAATACTTTGGTTGGCAAAGCGTGGCCATTCAAAAATCACATAATAGACACGCGCCCCGGCAATACCGAGGATCATTCCCAACACCACCAAATTCCAGACATGCTCAGGATCATGGCTCCGTTGTTGCGCACGGTAGGCGCCCCACTGTGCGGCAATCATGGCACCACCAACAATTAATACCCCATACCAACGCAAAGCGATGGGGATGGAACCCAACATAAATTGCAATAAAAACGGATCATCGGGTGGGTAAAGTTGCATAATCTGCCTATATCAACAAGTCTCATGCGAATACTGCTTCTATCATACCGCAGTTATTTCATGTGAGTACAACGTTATAGCAAGTGCAATAGTGGTACAATGACTGCGATTTACTCCGCTAATAGCGTCAAGGGGATGAGTTATGTTGCTTGCCATTGACATCGGCAATACCAATATCAAAATCGGCGTCTTTCGTGGCACCGAAATCATTGCCCACTGGCGGGTTTTGACCGAGCGCCACAAACTCGCCGACGAATACGCCGTTTTGATCCGTAATCTCTTTGATTTGGCCCAAATCAATGTCGGTGATATTCATGGGTGTGTGATGTCATGTGTGGTGCCCCCATTAATGATGCAATTTACCCAGCTTTGCACCAAATATTTAGGCATCAATCCTATTGTGGTGGGACCACAGGTCATCTCTGGGTTGACATTTGATGTCGAAAACCCCGACGAAATGGGCTCAGACCGTATCGCCAATTCATTGGCTGCCACAGTCATGTATGGTAGTCCCGTGATTGCCATCGCCTTTGGCACCGCCACCACCTTTGATGTGGTCGTCGATAACGTGTATGTGGGCGGCTGTATTGCCCCAGGATTGGGGATTTCCGCCGATGCCCTCTTTTCATTAGCCGCCCGGCTCTATCAAGTCGAACTGGTCCGTCCCCCCAAAGTCATCGCCCGCAACACCGTCCATCACATGCAAGCGGGTGTCATCATCGGCTATACCGGCTTGGTCGAAGGCATCGTATCACGCATGCATGCCGAGTTAGGTAGCACCTGCCCCGTCGTCGTGACTGGCGGCTTGGCCGAAGTCATCGCCAAAGAAACCGCAATCATTACCGCCGTTGAGCCCAATTTGACGCTCAATGGGTTGCGGATGATTTTTGAACGTAATCATTAGAGGTTGCCACGTTGTCAGTACTGCCTTCACCTCAAGAAAAAGCCTCGTACGTGGCCCGCATGTTTGCGCGGATTGCCAGTGGCTATGACCGCATGAACCGCATCATGACCTTCGGGCTTGATGAATGGTGGCGGCGTATCGCTGTGCGCGCACTCGCCCCCGCACCCACCGCCACAATGCTCGATATTGGCAGTGGGACGGGGCCGTTTTTACCGTTGTTACGCGCTGCCGCACCAGCAGGCTTTGCCGTGGGCGCTGATTTTGTGTTGCCGATGATGCAATCAGGGTTGCAACGCATCGACGATCGCTCAGCCTTTGTGTGTGCCGACGCATTAATCCTGCCATTTGGCGATCAGACCTTCGACACCATAACCGCAGGGTTTGTCATCCGCAACGTAACCGATATCCCCGCCTCGTTCCGAGAGCTTTACCGAGTCTGCAAGCCCGGCGGCCGTATCGCCATCCTCGAAGTGGCCCGTCCCCGCCTCGCCCTTGTGCGCTGGGGGCACCGCGTCTATTTTGAGCGCGTCATGCCCCGCATTGCCGGCTTGCTGGGCGCCGACCCCATCGCCTACCGCTACTTGCCCGAGTCATCACGCCACTTCCCCGACCCACCGGTGCTGGCCGAAATGCTCCAGCAGGCCGGTTGGACCCAAGTCAGCTATCGCCACTTGCCACCCAACGCCGTGGCGTTGCATATTGCCGTCCGTCCGTTACCGCCGGAGCCTGCCCATGAGTAATCAAGACCTACCGCCACGGCGTGGAGGGACCCGCCCCGGTGAATTGCCGCCCCCACCCCGCATCACCGTCAATCGCATCGAGCACGACGATGACGATGGTGGCTATACCCGGCGGCGCTCACCGCGCCCACCCCAATTCAACGGCTGTGTGTTGGTGTTGGTACTCATCGCCGGGGTCGCTGCCGTATTTGCCTTGCTGGCGGGATCGTTTCGCCCCTATCTCTGTCAAATCAGTCGCGCCACCATCGGTGTCCAGATGGCCGATTGCCCGATTGACCCTAGTCTTCCCGATCTAGTTGTCGCCACGCCCACCCCCAATAGCATGATTGTGGTAATTACCCCTACCGCGATTATTCGCGACAAGGGGGCGATTTTGCTCAAAACCAAGAAGCTGTCTGATCTGTTGACCTACCGCAAAAGCTACAGCGACCAAATCACGCTGTCACAGGCAGCCAGTAGTGCCAGCATGCAACAATTACTTAATTGGGCCGAACAATTCACCCGTACTATCAACTATGATGTGCAACAACATGGCCGCGACACCGTGATTGTCGACTTCCACGGGAGCATCACCTATGGGGTGGTGCTTAGTGAACTCACCGAGGATTACATCACCATCTCGCCCGACCAACAAGACCTTACCATCGTATTGCCGCCCAGCAAAATCCTCAATGTCGATGTTGACCTCGAGCAAAGTCAGATTTTGGCCCGTGATCAAGGGTTTTTGGCGCAACCACTGCTCAATATCGACATCGACGTATTGCATGTGGGTGAGTTGCAAATCCTCAAGCAATGCACCGGCGACGATATGCTGGCCGCCGCCCAACAAGCCCAAGTCGTACTAAGCCAGATTTTGGCACTCAGCGACTTCCGCAACGTCACAATTACGCCCACCCCTGGTGCATGTAGCACCACCTTGCCACAACCATAAGGAATAGAGAAAGAGCCCTCATGAATATATCGTATGACAACGAAGCCGGAACGCTGTATTGGTATTTCGTCGATTTGACCGAAGGCGATGCCGTCGAAGAATACGAATGCCCCGTCAGTCTGCTGTGTGACGCCCGCGGGGGCGTGGTCGGCATCCAACTCGACCTCAGCGAAGAGACCGATACCACCACCAAGGTCAAATTTGCCCTCGCCCACCCCGAATGTCAATGGCAAACCACCAACCAATTCCTGACCGTCGCCATTGCGCCCCACGCCAGCGTCGTCCCACTGGCCGAACCAGCGATTTTGGATATCGATAGCGAAGGACGCATCCTCGGCTGTGACGTGGCTGATGTCGATCACGAAAAGAAATTCCGCTATCAACGGCTCGAACCACATTTCGTGGCCATCGAGGACCCCCTCGAAGAGCTCGTCGCCTTGCCCCCCATGGACGAAGCAATCGTACTGCCCCAAGTCGAGCGCGCCGGCGTCGTCGCCATCGTGGGGCGCCCCAATGTAGGCAAATCGACCTTGCTCAACGCCATTATTGGCCAAAAAGTCGCGATTACCTCACCCAAACCCCAAACCACCCGTAGTGCCATTCGCGGCATTTTGACCCGTAGTGACGCCCAAATTATTTTTGTCGATACCCCGGGGATTCACCGCCCCCGTAATCGCTTGGGTAACTACATGGTCGCCCAAGCCCGCCAAGCGGTCCCCGATGCCGACATCATTTGTATGGTGGTTGATATTACCCACATGCCCAACGAGCTCGATGAGCGGATTGCCACGATGATTCGCCGTAGTCGTTCACCCAAAATCTTGGTGCTCAACAAAACCGACCGCCCCAACCCCCATGCCGCCGAATGTTTGGCCGCCTTCCGGGCCTTGGTACCGTGGCAAATGGAAATCGCCATTTCGGCGATTCGCAACGAAGGGGTCAGCAATCTCGTCGACGAAATTGTTACCCGACTCCCCCAAGGCGAAGCATTCTATGCGGCCGACCAAATCACCGACCAAAACGAACGCACCTTGTGTGCCGAACTGGTACGCGAACGCATCATGCACTTGATTGGCGACGAAATCCCCTATGGAGTGGCTGTCGAAGTCGAGGAATGGGAAAAACGCCCCCGCCATCGCTACATCCGCATGACGATTTTGGTCGAAAAAGAGTCCCAAAAAGCCATCATCATCGGTAGTGGTGGTACGATGCTCCGCAAAATCGGTAGCGATGCCCGCCCCGCCATCGAAGCCACCATCGGCGAGGCCGTCTACCTCGATTTGTGGGTCAAACCACGCACCAACTGGCGCGACGACCCCAGTGCCTTGCGCTGGCTGGGCTACCGCAACGAATGACATCTCACGGTGGGACGCACCACCTGGTGATAAGCCACCCTGTCAATCGGGCAGGGTGCTGACAAAGGAGTCAACACTTCCATGCAGAGCGCACCCAGCACCACCCTAGACGACGGCTCACGCAAATGGTGGGCCTTGGCAGCAGTCGGTAGTGGCACATTTATGTCTACTGTCGATGGTTCGATTGTCAACATTGCCCTCAACACCATCCAAAAAACCTTCAACACCAATCTAGGCTCCGTCGAATGGGTGGTTTTAGCCTATTTATTAGGTATCGTCTGTTTGTTGCCCAGCATGGGGCGACTCGGCGATATGATTGGGCGCAAACGCGTCTATATCGCTGGGTTTACATTGTTTATGGTGTCGTCAGCGCTGTGTGGTTTTGCCTGGGATATTAGCTCGCTCATTGCCTTCCGGTTGATACAAGCCGTAGGGGCTGCCATGGTGCAAAGCATGGGGGCCGCCCTGCTGGTGCAAGCCTTCCCATCGAGCGAACGTGGCCGAGCCCTCGGCTACAACGCCACCATCATTTCGGTGGGAGTCGCCTCTGGGCCCATGCTTGGTGGGTTATTGATTGCCAGTCTCGGCTGGCGGGCTATTTTCACCATCAATATCCCCCTCTGTTTAATTGCCATTTTTGTGTCAATGCGAGCCTTGAGTGACGACAACAAACGGAGCCAACAACGCTTCGACTATATCGGGGCGGTATCACTGGCTGTTGCACTCCTGGCCATCCTCTATTCACTCACCGAAGGCCAACACATCGGCTTCCTTACTCCGTGGATTTTGGCGCTGTTTACCTGCGGAATCATCGGTTTCGGTTTTTTCATTTGGTGGGAACTGCATACCGAAACCCCCATGATCAACATGCAATACTTCAAGGTGCGTGATTTCAGCGTGGGGCTCTTGCAGATGTACCTGATCGCCTTGCCACAGCAATTCAACTACGTGCTGTTGCCCATCTTTCTCCAAACCGTGGCTGGCTACGATGCGCGCACCACCGGCTTGGCGATGATTGTGGTACCGGTCACCACAGCATTGTTGTCGTCAGTTAGTGGTTATTTGTCTGACAAATACGGACCAAATCGTATCGCCCCTATGGCGGTGGTGCTGTGGGGTATCGGCCTCGTGCTGATGAGTGGCTTGTCAGCCACTCCAACGCTCTGGGATGTCACGTGGCGGGTATTGTTAGTTGGCATCGGCATTAGCCTCTTTTTCACCCCCATCAACAGTAGTATTTTGGGCAGTCTCCCCAAAGAACAAGGCGGTGTCGCCAACGGCATTATGTCGGTGGTGCGTACCATGGGCCAGATTAGTGGTATCTCGATTGGGGCGTTTATTTGGACCTATCAGGTCAACCTTATCGGCGGCCAACACTATAGCGACATTAGTCTGGCCCCGCAAAACATCCTGCACCAAGGCTATACCACCACCATGCTGATTGGGGCGGCTATTTGTTGGAGCGGGTTGTTGCTGGTCTTGTTCCGGAGCAAACGCACACCCGCCCTGCCTGCGACTCCGGCCTAACACCTATTTTGCGAACGAGCTACACCATTGTTTGATGGTGTAGTTCGCGTGCTTTTCATGTCACGTGTCGCTCTTTTTTTACACCAGAAACGGAAAACCATGACCACGGACGCAAATCGCAAATGGTGGGCGTTAGCCGCCGTCGGCAGCGGCACATTTATGTCGACCATCGATGGCTCAATCGTCAACATCGCCCTCAACACCATCCAAAAAACCTTTGACGCCTCGCTCGGCCAAGTCGAGTGGGCCGTCCTCGCTTATTTATTAGGCATCGTCTGTTTGTTGCCCAGCATGGGACGGCTCGGCGACATGATTGGTCGCAAACGGGTCTACATGACCGGTTTTGTGATATTCACCATCGCCTCAGTACTATGTGGTTCGGCCTGGAGCCTCGAATCACTGGTGGCGTTCCGCGTCATGCAGGCCGTCGGTGCCGCCATGATTCAAAGCATGGGCATCGCCTTGCTGGTGCAAGCCTTCCCTTCGAGTGAGCGCGGGCGGGCACTCGGCTACAACGGCACGATTATTGCCACGGGCATCGCCACCGGTCCGGTACTCGGTGGGCTGATTATCGGCACATTGGGCTGGCGGGCTATTTTTTATGTCAATTTTCCGATTGGGATTATTGCTATGTTGATTTCGTTGCGGGCGCTGGTTGCCGACAACAAACGCTCCGATCAAAAATTCGACTTCCTCGGTGCAGTGTTGCTGGGAGGTTCGTTGGTCAGTATTTTGTATAGTTTGACCGAAGGACAACACGTCGGCTTTACGGTGCCCTATATCATGGCGTTGTTCGGTGCCGGTATCGTCGGCTTGATTGGGTTTGTATTGTGGGAATTACACACGCCCGATCCGATGATCAACATGCAGTTTTTCCGTATTCCCAATTTTAGTTTGGGGATTATGACGGCGATGTCGGTGGGGATGGGGATTCAATTCAATTTCATTTTGTTGCCTTTTTTCATGCAAAATGTATTGCATTTCAATGCCCAAAAAACTGGCTTGATGATGGTGATTTCGCCCATCGCCATTTCGATTATGTCGACGGTAAGTGGACGGTTATCTGACCGGTTTGGGCCACGTTGGATCGCCCCGATTGGGATGGCGCTTTTGGGCTTTGGGTTGTTCAATGTCAGTACCTTGACTCCCGATTCCACCGTGTTTGATATTGTTATCCGCGTTGTCTTTATTGGATTGGGCTTTGGCACATTCCAATCACCCAACACGAGTAGTGTGATGGGGAGCCTACCCAAAGAACAAGGGGGCATTGCCAACGGGATTATGGGGGTCATGCGCACCGTCGGCCAAATCGGTGGCGTCACGGTGGCTGGCGCCATCTGGACATCACAAGTAGCGGCGATTACCGGCATCGCCTATACCGACATCACCAAAGCCCCCGTGATGGCACTTACCCAAGGCTTCCAGACCGCATTAATCGTAGCGGCCTGTATTGTGTGGGTGGGGATTATCCCGGCACTATTCCGCAACAACAAAATGCACGAAGCGCCGGCGGTCACCTAACCCTTGAGCGTACCTAACGGGACA
Organism: Roseiflexaceae bacterium UBA965; assembly: GCA_002292925.1. Classification (GTDB taxonomy): domain Bacteria; phylum Chloroflexota; class Chloroflexia; order Chloroflexales; family Roseiflexaceae; genus UBA965. The sequence goes on from DBCF01000032.1 coordinate 25,661, forward strand.
TGGCCACATGTCCCGTTGTGACCAAACTGCCGCTATTCATACTACTGACTTCTCTGGTATAATCAGACTAACGATATACCGCAAGGAGCGTTATGATAATGTTTATCACTCTCGGCCTCAGTATTTTGGTTAGTGCCGTAATTCTGATTCGCCGCCAAGCCAATACCCGCCACCTCGCCCCCCGCCCGGTCGTCATCCGCACCACGCCGCGACGCCGACGCTAATACCTACAGAGCACCATGACTGATTCTTCAATTGATTTACTGGCCTTAACGACGACCGAAATGGTCGCGTTTTTGGCGAACATGGGCGAGCCGGCCTTCCGGGCTCGCCAAATTTCACGTCAACTCTATGTCAATTTGGTTGACGACATCCAACAAATGACCGATTTGTCGTTAGCCTTGCGCCAAAAACTTGCTAGCCACGCCCGCATTGGCTCACTCAGCCTGCAACGCGTGGTGAGCGCCGACAATAGTTTGACGCACAAGGCCTTGTTTAATTTGCCCACGGGTGAGCTCATCGAAAGTGTATTGATGATCTATCCCGACCGGGCCACCGTCTGTGTATCGACCCAAGCCGGCTGCGCCATGGGGTGTACGTTTTGTGCGACGGGACGACTTGGGTTGCTCCGCAACCTCGAGAGTCATCATATCGTCGAACAAGTATTGTGGGCCCGGCGCACCTTGCGCCAGCTCCAACGCCAACAGCCCACCACTCCCCCCCGCGCAACCCACACCAGTGATGGTGATGAATGGTGGGGCACCGACGGCGGCCACCCCGATGCAATGCCCCAAACCCTCGGCAACGTAGTGTTTATGGGCATGGGTGAACCCTTCGCCAACTATGATCGCTGGTGGCAATCGGTTGAACGACTGCACGACCCCCAAGGACTCAACATCGGCGCCCGTGGTCTGACCGTATCGACCGTCGGACTGGTCCCAGGCATCAAACGCCTCACCGAAGAATCGCTCCAAATCAATTTGGCGATTTCACTGCATGCCCCCAACGACGAACTCCGTTCGTCAATGATGCCGGTCAACAAACGCTGGAACATTGCCGAATTAATGGCAACAACCCGCGCCTATGTGGCCAAAACCGGCCGGCGGGTATCGTTTGAGTATGTGCTGTTGCAAGGCCAAAACGACACCCCAGCCCATGCAGCGGAACTCGCAGAACAAATCGGTGATTTGCTGTGTCACGTCAACTTGATTCCATGGAATCCGGTACCTGGCATGCCGCTCGGGCGATCTGACCGTCAACGAGTTTTGGCATTCCAACGCGTCCTCCAAGAAGAACGCGTACCCTGTACGGTGCGGGTAGAGCGCGGGGTATCGATTGCGGCAGCATGTGGGCAGTTGGCAGGAGCAACCATTACCGGCCCCTAAAAGGACACATGTCATGTATTTGCCCATGTTAATGCTGATTCGCCGCATCATCGGTGCGTTTTTTTTGATACTCGGAATCATTGGATTACTCATGCCCATCCTGCCTGGCTGGCCCTTCCTCATCCCAGGGATTGCCTTGCTGGGGAGTCGCGACCCATGGTTGCGGTTTATCCACCTTGGGATTATCCGGTTACTTAAATTTATCAAAACCCGCAAGACACTGTGGATTCGCCAAAGCGGTGAACGCTTATTTGAAGCCTATAAACAAACCCGCACCTTCGTAGCACCACTCATTATTCGGAGTGAACATGCTATCGAGCGCTGGGTGGGCTATACCCCCAAAAAACCACCGCAGGCATAGACGTGCTGTTTGGTAACGTTTATTTGCCACCACGAAGAATGCACAAGCACCAAACCCAAAACAGCAAGGGTAGTGCGGCCTGCTGCCTCCAGCCATGATGTTGCGCCAACACACGACCCAAACCTTGCACAGTGTGTTGAGCCCTACGGTTTTGTGCCCCATTCCACTCCTCTTGCACAAGCCGAAACCATCGAAGGTACATTCGGTGACGAAGTATGCATGATTTATCCCTTCAAAAATAATAGCGGCTACAAATTAGCCATGCGCAACGACCAAACCATACCAAATTATGATGGTCAACAAACAGTAAAATATTGCCGAATTAATGTGCGGTTGCAAGGTCAAAACGACACCCAGCCTATGCAGTAGAAATCGCCAGACAAAAAGGATACAGGTAATGTATTTACCTATGTTGATGCTGATTCGCCGTATCATTGGTGCGGTTTTTTTGATAATTGGAATCATCGGATTATTCATACCCATCATCCCAGTCTATCTGTCCATCATCCCAGGGATTACCTTGCTGGGGAGTCGCGACCCATCGTTACGCTTTATCCATCTTAGGATTATTCGGTTGCTGAGATTCATCAAAGCTCGCAAGACGCCGTGGATTCGCCAGAGCGGTGAACGCTTGTTTGGTGGGTATAAACACGCACGCACCGTCGTGGCACCACTCATTATGCGGAGCGAACATGCCATCGCGCGCATAATGGGTTATCCCCCTTCCAATCCACCACAGGCATAGACGTGCTATTATTTGGTAGAGTTTGTTTCGCCACCACGAGGAATGCATGAGTACCAAACCCCAAAACGTCAAGGGCATGCGCGACCTGCTGCCCCCAGCCATGATGTTGCGCCAACACATCATCCAAACCTTGCGCAGCGTGTTTGAGCGCTACGGCTTCGAGCCCCTCCAGACCCCAGCCCTCGAATATGCCGAAACCATCGAAGGCAAATTAGGCGACGAAGAACGCTTGATTTATCGCTTCGAAGATCATGGCGGTCGCAAATTAGCCATGCGCTACGACCAAACCGTGCCTTTGGCGCGGGTGGTTGCCCAATACCAATCACAACTACAGTTACCGTGGCGCCGCTACGCCGTCGGTGCGTCGTACCGCGGCGAACGCACCCAACGTGGCCGCTACCGTGAATTTTATCAAGCAGATGTCGATATCGTCGGCTCAGCATCCCCCATCGCCGATGCCGAAATCATCGCAGTCCTCACCGACGCCTTGACCGCCCTCGGGTTCGACAATTTCGTCACCTTGCTCAGCCACCGCCAAATACTCAGTGGCATCGCACGCGTGTCGGGGCTCGACGAATCCGCCGCAGGTGGGGTTTACCGCGCCATCGATAAACTCGACAAAATCGGTCCTGACGGGGTGCGCACCGAACTCGCCAACAACGGCGTGGCCGCTGAAGCCATCGAGCGGATTCTCACCCTCGTATCGCTCACCGGCGATAGTATCAGCGTGCTCGACACCCTCGCCCACGAGCTGGCCGGTGACGAACGGGCCCAAGCAGCCATCACCAACCTACGCGCCATTATTGCCGCCGCCAGTGCCATGGGTGTGCCCAGCAACCGCTATAGCGTGGCTCCCCGCCTCGCCCGCGGCTTGTCGTACTACACCGGCATGGTCTGTGAAGCAGTGGTCGAATCCCCCCCGATGGGGTCGTTGCTCGGTGGCGGGCGTTATGATGATCTTATCGGCCAATTTGCCGATCGCTCATTGCCCACCGTGGGGATTGCCTTTGGGCTCGATCGCTTGCACGACGTGATGGAAGAACTGGGCATGGGGCCACGTGGCGCCATGGCAGATTTGTTTGTGACCATCTTTAGTGCCGACAGTCTGGCCGCCAACCTCACCATCGCCAACCAACTACGCGCAGCCGGACTTAACGTTGAAGTGGCTCTCGATGCCAACGAACGCTTGGGCAAGCAACTCCAAGCTGCCAATCGCCGTGGGATTCCCTTTGCGGTAATCCAAGGTCCTGATGAGCAAGCCGCCGGCGAAGTGGTGGTGCGTAATCTGGTCAGTGGTGATCAACACCGCATCAGTACGGCCAATCTTGTCGCAGACATCCGTGCCTTGTTGCAAAAATAATCGAGGCCACGATGAATAGTGAACTCCGCCAGCAGAGCGTCCAGCAATTCCTCGATCAACTCGCCTCGGGCACACCCACACCGGGTGGTGGTAGTGTGGCAGCCCTCAGCGGCGCCTTGGCGGCCGGGTTAGTCACCATGGTGTGTGATTTGACGATTGGTCGGCCCCGCTACGCTGATTTTGACAGCGAAGCTCGTGCCATCCGGCAGCAGGCCGAAGCCATCCGGGCCCAACTCACTGACCTCATCCAAGGCGATATTGTGGCCTACACGGGCGTGTCCAACGCCTACAAGCTCCCCAAAGAGGACGCACAACGCCCCCAAGCGATCATTGATGCCACTGTGGTAGCCACCGATGTACCACTCCTGATTGCCGAGCAGGCGGCGGCACTATTGCCGCTCTGCCTGCCCTTGGCGCTCCATGGCAACCGCACCGCAGTGGGCGATGTTGTCGCCGGCGCGCATTTGGCGGTGGCGACCGTGGCAGCTGCCTTGGTCAATGTCAGCGCCAATATCGGTGCAATTGCGAGTCACCCCCGCGCCGCCGAGTTTTTGCAACGCCAACAGATTGCCCAAACCGGCATCGAAGCCCAACGTGACGCTGCCGTGCAGGCGGCCATGGCACGCATGTAATACCTCAAATCGAAACCCCCTCATCCAGCAGTGGATGAGGGGGGTTTTGTGGGCTAAATCAACGCTAGCCTTGGTAGAGTCGCTCACGAATGGTATTGATTTCTTGTTTCAAGCGATTGTCGGTGACGATTTCTTCGCCGATTTTGTCACAGCCATACATGATGGTGGTGTGGTCGCGGCCACCAATCAAGGTGCCGATATCGACCAAGCTCGAGTCGGTTTCTTCGCGGAGCAAGTACATGGCCACTTGGCGGGGACCGACGATGTTGCGACTCCGGCCACGACCTTGGAGCATACGCAAATCAACCCCATAAAACTCACAGACTGCCCGCAAAATCATGTCGCCAGTGACGCGTTTTTTGCGGCTGGTATCGAGCAAATCACTCAAGGCAGCTTGGGCGCTTTCGACCGAAATCGCCGTGCCATTAAGCTTGGCGTAGGCCACCACCCGATTGAGGCTGCCTTCGAGCTCACGAATATTGCTTTGGATGCGTTGTGCCAAAAACTCAATCACATTGGCGGGCACATCAACCGTCATTTGTTCGGCTTTGGTGCGCATAATCGCCGTACGCGTTTCGTAGTCGGGCATCTGAATGTCGACAATCAAGCCCCATTCAAAGCGTGAACGCAAGCGTTCTTCGAGGGTCAGAATCGCTTTAGGTGGGCGATCTGAGGTGAGCACAATCTGTTTGCCAGCAGTATGCAACGTATTGAAGGTATGGAAGAATTCTTCTTGGGTGGCATCTTTGCCGGCAATAAATTGAATATCGTCAATCAACAAAATATCAATATTACGGTAACGAATCCGAAATTCTTCGGTTTGTTGGCGGCGGATAGCGTTAATCAGATCGTTGGTAAATTTCTCGCTCGAAACATACAACACGTTGATTTCGGCATCACGTTCCAGGGCGGCATTGCCGATGGCATGGAGCAAGTGGGTTTTGCCAAGACCGACGCCCCCATACAAAAACAACGGATTGTAGGCTTGGGCGGGGTGGTCGGCGACGGCCATACACGCAGCACTCGCCAAACGATTACTCGAGCCGATGATAAATCGGTCAAAGGTAAAGCGCTGATTGAGCATACCCCGGGTGGCGGTAGTAAAAAAATCACTCTGTGTCGGCGCATCAGCGTCAATGGTTGGTGACAATGACCCAAACGTTAATTTGGGTTTGGGTGGATCCAACGGCAATTGCGGTTGGATCACCACCGGAGGCGCAATTAGTGGCGTCGTCGGAGGTGTCAATACCAGAATATCGCCACTATCCTTTGCGCTGGGTACGACAACCGCATCTTCATCTGACACCGGTGCGTCTGACACCGGCGCGTCTGACACCGGCGCGTCTGACACCGGCGCGTCTGACACCGGCGCGTCTGACGCGTCTGCGGGAACTCGCTCATCCACTTGGATATTAAAGGCAGCCAACATTTCGTCGGTAATTACGGGGATTACACTCGTAATCGCCGAATCAATCGGGGCGATAATTACTGGCTTCGGTGCCGGGGGAACTTCCGCAACAGGCTCAGGGACGTAAGCGCCCACAATCACCCGCACCAGCACCGAATACCCGATAATATCGCGTAATTGTTCACGGATTACCGCGCTATAACGTGATTCAACGACTTCACGCAACATCGGCGTCGCCGTACTCACAACGGCAGTCGTATTGTCGAGATGCACCAACTCGGTACGGCGTAGCCACGTATTATATTCAACGCGCGGAAGCTGGATTTCGAGCGCTCCAAGCACGCTATTCCACGTTTTGGCGATATTCACAACGCCCTCCCAAGAGGTCAACTTATAGCGTAAGGGGGTCAAAAAAACCCTGCCACTACTGGCGTTGCAGGGAGAAAGTCAGACCTGTGTTGTCTACTATCATACCCAATTTATGGCATACTTGCAACCTTAATATTCATAGGATGCAATTCAGGCATGAATGTATTTCGGCACCAATATCTAACCTATACGCACACACACAATATTATCTACGCACACGAATGTTTTTTGTAATGCAACTGCAAAGATATTCCTTACATTTACGCCATGCCGCAACCTCTCTATAATACGAGCCTCGCCCCGGCTGCGCCGGGACCGAAGCCTACAGCGCACCACATTACCGCGCCACTAGGCACCTCGCACCAGCAACGGTTTACCTACTCTATACGAACCACATTTACTTAATTATTTACTATATAAAAAATAATTCGTATTTTCTATATATAGACACCTACGATATCACCTCATTCAATCAATCACAATGAATAGTTTTTTATATAAATTTATGATTACACTGCGTTATTGTCTTTCATTATTTTCTCATGCAAAAACAAAATCATTATTTTGCCTTGTGTATGATTGTATAGTATAATACCGCTGAGGTTTTTTGATAAAGGATAGTACCGTGAAAAAGTTTCTACTTGTAATGTGTGTTAGTTTGCTCGTCGCGTGTGGTTCTGCGTCAACGCCCACAGACAACAGCGGTGACCCGGCTGCGACCGCAGCACCCGATGCACCTGCGGCAACCGCCGCCCCCGCCGCCCAAGCCCTGCCCCCTCACATGGCCAATATCAAAGGCGAAGCATTTGAAGGTGATGTACCGGTAACCATGAAGGTCGGCGAAACGTATGTATTCACCGGCGATTCCAAAGGCTGGCAGGTCGGCACCCAAAACCCTGAATTGGTGCAAGTCGTACAAGGTGGCACCCAAGACACCTACGAAACCAATCCAGGCTTCACCGCCCTTGCCTCAGGCCAAGCAATCATTACCGTTACGAGCCCAACCAATGCAATTTTGACGGTGATGGTCACCATCGAGTAAGGTTCGCCTACTTCCACCAGACCTGTGGCACATCAATGTGCCACAGGTTTTTTGTGCAACCCCAGACTGGTTTTCGCCATAGAATAGACATAGCGATAATGGTGTCGTCACATTGCAACGAAGGAATCGCCCATGCAACGCAAACCAATTCGCATCTATGGCATTCCCATGGATCTCGGCCAAAGACGCCGTGGAGTTGATATGGGGCCAAGTGCCATTCGCTATGCGGGATTACGCGAACGCCTCAGCGCCCTCGGATGGCAAGTACGCGACCATGGCAACATTGCGGTACCCGACCACCAACACCTCGATCACCACAATGATATTACCAACGCCCACAATAGCACTGCCGTGGCCCAAGTTGCCCACGCAAGCTTTACGGCAATGCACGCCACCATCCACGCTGATGAAATCGCGATATTCCTCGGTGGCGACCATAGCTGTGCACTTGGCACTCTCGCCGGGGCATATACACGACCTGAGCCCATCGGTGTCATCTGGGTTGATGCCCATGCTGATTTCAATACCCCAGCCACGAGTCCGTCGGGCAATGTGCACGGGATGGTGGTAAGTGCTGCGATGGGATTATGCCCGGCGCCACTCCAGATTGGGGATTCATTTATCCAAGCGCATCAAGTGGTCATGATTGCCATCCGCGATCTTGACCCCGCCGAACGAATTGCCTTACGCGCCAGCGGGATTCTGGTTATTACGATGCGCGACATTGATGAGCATGGGATGGCAATCATGATGCGGCGTGCCCTTACCCACCTGCAGGCCGCAACCGCAATTCATGTCAGCTTTGACATGGATGCCCTTGATCCGAGTGTCGCCCCTGGGGTAGGCACCCCCGTCAGTGGTGGCTTGAGTATCCGAGAAGCCCATTTGATTATGGAAACGTTGTGTGATGATGGTCGCATCCAATCCCTCGACCTCGTAGAAGTTAACCCCATCCTCGATCAATTTAACCACACTGCGACGCTTGCCGTTGATTTGACTGCAAGTCTGTTTGGGCAACGGATTTTGTAACAGAGCAACTACTACAAACCCCCCCTATTGTCTGGCCAGACAACAGGGGGTACATACCACCGCCAATACTTTATACCGCCGCTTAGTTTTGCGTCGGCATAAATGTGCGTTCTTGGTACATGTATCCTTTACCGTATACCGTCACAATATAAATCGGTTTATTGGGATTTGGTTCGATTTTGTTGCGAATATTACTGATATGCACGTCGATTGCCCGCCCAATACTAAATTGTTCACCAAACATCAACGCAATCAGCTCTTTGCGACTAAACACTCGACCGGGGGCTGTCATCATCGTCGAAATAATCGCAAACTCCATCGGCGTTACTTCGATGACCTGACCATTGATCAACACACTGCGATTACTGGCATCGAGTTGCAAATATGGTGTACTAATTGATTGGCGGGTCGCACTGATGCGCCGCAAAATCGCCGTAATCCGTGCATCGAGCTCCAACAGGTTTGTCGGTTTGTATAAATATTCATCTGCGCCCATTTGCAATGCATGAATTTTTTCGTATTCGTCACGACGTGCCGAAATTACCACCACGGGCACACTTGATCGTTGACGGAGTTGCTGGATAAAACTCACACTGTTGATGCGCGGGGCAGTCATCCCCAACAAAATACAATCGTATTTGGTTAACATGCTCATGCGCAACGCATTATCACTGCTCCCAGCCACCGAAACATCATATTATCGCTGTGTAAAGTATTCGGTAATCTGATTACGCAAATTAACGTTATCTTCAATCACCAAAATCTGATGTTTAACAACTGGTGCATTTAATATTACTGCGGTCATTTCATTACCTCGTATTGGTATATACCTTTTATTACTGTTTATATATTATCATAATTAAGTTTAATTCAATATATACATTATTTTTTATAGTGCAAATTTATTTTTAATTTTTATTATTTTTTAATTTTTATCTGAATAA
>DBCF01000030.1:0-3657 GCA_002292925.1 Roseiflexaceae bacterium UBA965
ACCGAACAAGCGGTCTTGGCGGATATGCGCAAACTTGGTGGTCAAACCTTGGCAATAGGGCCGACTAGCGATTGCGACATGCACTGGGAATCAGCAATCGATGATGCCCTCCAAGGGATTATTGCGTTACCGCTGTTACAAACTATCGCCTATGCACGGGCTACCTCACGGGGACTTGACCCGGACAATCCGCACAATCTCAATGCGGTGGTCGTGCTGTAGCGGCACGAATCGTCGGGGATGATTCGTGAACCGATATCGTGAGTCGCAATGTCGCGTATGTACATGAGGAGGTTTTATGCGTTCCTATTCACCTGTCCGCTGGCTCGTACTCATCATGGCGTTGGTTTTGGCAAGCTGTGGTGCCGCAGCCCCTGCCGCCCCAGTCGCCGAACAAGTCACCATTCGCATGTGGTCACACCAAAACTCGGCCTTCAACAAGGTCAATCAAGAATTGATTGATCAATTCATGAAGGAAAACCCCAACATCATCGTCAAGTACGAAACCTTCCCGTATGACCAATTCATCCGAACCCTGCAAACCTCGATGCCTGCCGGCACCGAAGCCGATGTCATCGAAATGTTCGGTTCGTGGGTCTGTAATTATGCCACTGGTGGACGCCTCCAAGAAACTCCGGCTGAGGTGATGAGTTACACCAAAGCCCAAGAGATTTTTTACAAAGCACCCCTCGATGGCTACTACTGCGACGGCAAGTTGTATGGCATGCCCAACGAATACAACTTGGAGTACAGTGGCGCACTCGTAAATCCTGAATTGTACAAGGCTGCAGGAATCGCATTCCCACCCGAATACAAAGACTACAACAGTCTCATCGCAGATGCCAAAAAAATGACTGCATTTAGTGGCGAAACGATGACCACCGCAGGGTTCCATTATGTTGGTGGTGATGCGTTAGGGTTTATCATGCTGGGCGGTATTCTCGAACAAGGTGGGAACTATTTTGCCGACGATGGCAAGCACTTTAACTTCGAAAGCAAAGAAGCACTCAATGTGATTAGCACATTGACGCGCTATGCTCGTGAAGATAAAGTAATCGACCCGACGCTCTTTTCAGGGGACAATGGGCTCCCAGGCGCGTTTTTCAAAAATCAAGTCGGCATTGCCTATATCGGACCGTGGGCAGCCGGCGTTGGATTGGTCGATTACCCTGATGTCAAATTCGAATACGTCGCACTGCCACCCATGTTTGGAAGCGAATATAAATTCGCTGCCGATGCAGGTTGGGGTAAAGTCGTTTCAACCAACACCAAGCACAGCAAAGAAGCCTGGATGTTGCAGAACTACTTGACCATTAATCGAGCCAATGCCTTGAAATTCAATCAAATTTCAGGCACGGTACCGGCGCTGAAAGAATTGGTTGATAATCCAGCCGAAATTCTTGCTGTTGCACCGTACATGCAACCCATCCTGAAGTTATTGCCACACGGGCAATATCTGGGCAATGTCACTGACCGCGATCAACTTTTTTATGAGATTATCGCAAAAAACTTGACAGACGCCCTGAACGGAACGATGACACCAGAGCAAGCCGCAGCAAAAATGAATGCTGAAGCCAATGCCATGGTTGACAGTAAAGCAAGCAAGTAACTCTTCAAGGCATGCGCGTCACCGTAACTGGTGGCGCGCATGCCCAACAAAGGAGGCATTGCCATGGCCTCACCTGGCTCACTTCGACGATCACAACGCCGGTTTGCCTTTAGTGTCATGACCCCCATCATGATCTATTTGATGATTTTCAGTTTACTGCCGATGATTTGGGCGGTTATTCTGGGCTTCTTTGATTATTCACCAGCACGGGTTGGTGGCACAATATTTGGATTAGGCGAATCAAACCCCTTTGTTGGCATTAGAAATTATTTGGATATGTTTAACGATAGTCAACCGGCAACAGTATTTCGCAAATCAGTTTCAAATACCTTTTTATTTACTTTTTTGATTCTTCCACTCAATCTAGCAATCACCCTGCCGCTCGCAATTATCATCGAGCGCAGTCATGCGCGGGTCAAAGGATTTTTCCGGGCAGTTTATTTTTTACCCACCGTTACCTCGGCAGTAGCGGTTGCGTTAATTTGGGGCGCTATCTACAATCCCCAAGCAGGCTTGCTCAATAGCATGATTCGCACCATCGGAATGACCCCACCCAAAGCGTGGTTGAGTGATCCTCAAGCATTTGTGATGGGAATTCCCTTGGCAATGATAGCCTTGATTGTCGCCCATTTATGGCAAGATTTTGGCTATAATTTGGTTATTTTCATTGCGGCACTGCAAGGCATCCCGCAAAATTTACGTGATGCGGCGATGGTTGATGGTGCCAACGAACAACAAATGTTTTGGTATGTCACATTACCGTTATTACAACCAACCTTGCTGTTTGTCTGTGTGATGACGATTTTGTCGTCGCTCCAGATGTTTATATTGGCGCAAGTCATGACTGCTGGTGGCCCGCGTGAACAGACCACCACCATGCTGATGAGTATCTATTCTAATGCCTTCCGCTATCAAAACATGGGCTGGGCCGCCGCCATGTCGATGGTATTGTTTGGCATCATTATGCTGTTCACCATCCTGCAGTTTCGTTTTTTGCGTAGTGATTGGGAATATTAATTATGATCACACAATCACAGACGAATTTTTCACATCTGATTGGCGCAGTCCTGCGGTATACCGTGCTCGGAATCGGGTTGAGTGTCACATTACTGCCGTTTGTGTATGTCATTTTGTCGTCGCTCAAAACGCCCAGTGAGATTATTCAAATCCCACCCACTTTTTTCCCCAAAGTACCCACATGGCAAAACTTCACCACAATTTTCAACGACCCCAAAGTACCCCTCGGCTTGTTTTTCTTTAATTCGAGCTTTGTGGCGATGGCACGGGTAGGGGTGACGCTATTTACGAGCTCACTTGCCGGGTATATTTTTGCCCGCTACGAATTTGGTGGTAAAGGGGTGATGTTTGCCGTCATTATGGCGCAAATCATGATTCCCTTCCAGATGATTATGATTCCGCTCTATTTGATCTTGGTCAAATTACAGCTCATTGATACCTTGTGGGGCTTGATTATCCCAGCGATGATTGATGCCTTTGGGATATTTATGATGCGCCAATTCATCGAAGGCATCCCCCGCGAGTTGATTGATGCAGGACGCATTGATGGTGCCAGCGAGTTCCAAATCTATCGGAGTTTAATTCTCCCTCAATTAAGTGCACCATTAGCAACATTGGGAATTTTCACTTTTATGGCGACCTGGAATGATTACCTGTGGCCATTGATTGTAATCACCACCCACGAACGGCGCACCCTACCACTGCTTTTGACCTGGTATAGCAGTAATCATGGCTCGCGACCCAGCCTCACCATGGCGGCGTCGGTGATTGTACTCGTGCCAATTGTATTGATCTATATTTTGTTTCAACGCCAAATTGTGGCCAACGCTGCCACCAGTGGGTTCAAGTAGGCATTTGGTAGAGGTACTCTTACCACAAAGGATTTGAATTATGGAACGTTATGTCATGATCGGAGCCGGCAGTGCCGCGTTTACCCGCGGACTGCTTGCCGACCTGATTGCTGCCGGTCAACCCGCCGAAGTGCGATTGGTCGATATCAACGCAACCGCTTTGCAGACCGCCTATGGCCT
>DBCF01000030.1:3776-5618 GCA_002292925.1 Roseiflexaceae bacterium UBA965
GGCCGGCGCGCCTGGGAACAAGATGTCTTTATCCCACGCAAATACGGCATTTATGTGCCCGTCGGTGATACCGTAGGACCCGGGGGGAGTGCCCGGGCGGTACGGATGATCCCCGCCATGCTCGCGATTGCTCGTGATGTGGTTGATTTGGCACCGGATGCGCTTTTTTTCAATTATTCCAACCCGATGGCACCAATCTGTCGTGCCATTCATACCCAAATCGGTGCCCCCGTGATTGGGCTATGCCACGGCGTGCTACATGTCACTCACTATTTGGCACAGCATCTCGGGGTACCAGCAGACGAATTAGCCGTAACTTGTGCCGGCTACAATCACCTGACCTGGTTAACCAGTGTGCAGCACCGTGCCGTCGATATGTTCCCTGCCATGCGCGCTATTGGCGCCAAACTCAGCACTGCCTCACAAATCACACCCGACGACAACGTTTTTTCTTGGCAGTTGTTTGACCAAGTCGGCGCCTTCCCCGCCGTACTTGACCGCCACATCACCGAATTCTATCCACAATTCTTTCGCCACGGCTATTACTACGGCATGCGCCTCGGGGTTGATGCCTTTAGCTTTGAGGGGACAATTGCGGGTGGCGACGCCGAATTTGCCGCCATGCATGCCGATGCCCTCAGCAACCAACCACTGCCAGCCAGTTTGTTTGTACGTGAATCAGGCGAACACGAACAAGTGGTCGAAATCATTGCCGCCCTGCGAGCCGGATCGGGTGCGAGCTATGCGGTCAATTTGCCCAATCGTGGCCAAGTGCCCGATTTGCCGCTGGGAGCAATTGTCGAATCGCCAGCAATTGCCCGCCACAATACCCTCGAACCCATCCCGCAACCACCACTCGGCCCCACCCTCGCTGGCATGCTGGCCAGCCGCTATGCCTGGGTCGAAGCTATCGTGGCGGCGGCCGTCCATCACGACCGTGACGCCTTTGTCAATGCCTTGATTATTGACGGTTATGTCGAGTCGCTGGCGATTGCCCAACGCCTCGGCGACGAATTATGGGAACACACGTGGTCTTATCCCACGCAGTAGATATACCGGTTCCACAGGTCTGAATATGGTATGATTTTTACGGACGAGATACACAAAAGGAGCCGTCATGACGCGGATTACATTTATTGGGGCAGGGAGCATTGGGTTTACCCGCACACTAGTACGTGACATTCTCACCTTCCCGCGTCTAGCTGACGCCGAATTGGTACTGATGGATATCGATGCCGAACGGCTCGAATTCGCTGAACGCTCCGTCAGACGCATCATCGAACTCGGTAACTACCCTGCTACCGTCAAAACCACCCTATCACGCGCCGAAGCGCTCCAAGGCGCTGACGTGGTAATGGTCACTATTTTGGCTGGCGGCGTGCACGTATGGCGCCACGATATCGAAATCCCCAAGCAATACGGGATCGATATCAATGTGGGCGATACCCGCGGTCCTTCGGGCATCTTCCGGGCCTTGCGCACCATCCCCGAAATGCTCGCAATTGCTAAAGACATGGAAAAATACTGCCCCAACGCAATGATGCTCAATTACACCAACCCGATGGCTATGCTCTGTCGTGCCATGCAACGCGAAAGCAACGTCGCCATCACGGGGCTCTGTCACAGCGTCCAAGGCACCGCCGAAATGTTGGCGCGCTGGATTGGCGTCCCCTACGAAGAAATCGATTACCTCTGTGCCGGCATCAATCACATGGCGTGGTACTTGCGCTTTGACCACAAAAACCAAAGCGTCTACCCGTTGATTCGCGCTGCCATGGACAAACCCGAAGTCTACAACGAAGAAATCGTCCGCAACGAGATGTTTTTGCACCTCGATTACTA
>DBCF01000030.1:5690-6028 GCA_002292925.1 Roseiflexaceae bacterium UBA965
GACTTGATCGAAAAATACTGCACCCATGGCACCGGCTGGAATCCTGGCAAACACGCCTACATCCTCGACGAATATTTGCGCCGCGAAAACGAATGGCGCGCCGATGCCCGTTCGTGGTTTGATGGTAGTGCCCAACTCAAACTCGACCGTGGCCACGAATACGCCGCCTATATCGTCAATGCCTTGGAGGGCGGCGAGCCGTTCCGCTTCAATGGCAATGTACGCAACACCGGCCTCATCACCAATCTGCCCCAAGACGCCTGTGTCGAAGTGCCCGTCTTTGTCGACAAAGATGGCTTGCACCCCGTCCACGTCGGCGCCTTGCCACCCCAATGCGC
>DBCF01000030.1:6127-14091 GCA_002292925.1 Roseiflexaceae bacterium UBA965
CGCAAAGTCTACCAAGCCATCCTCAACGATCCGTTGACGGCTGCGGTACTGGCCCCCAACGAGATCCGCGATATGGTCAACGCCATGTTTGCCAAAAACCAAGCCTACCTGCCCCAATTCAAACACTTCACCGTCGGCTAAATCCCAATCACCGGCACGTACACCCCCACGACAACACTTGGTTGTCGTGGGGGTTTGCATTACAATGATGTCAGTTATGCTGTTGTGGACAGAAATAATCAAGGAGCATGGCATGGATGTTGAACGCCTTGCCCAACGGGTCACCACATTTCCCCACGCCGTCCAGCGCCTGCACGATGCCGTCAACCAACCAGATAATGAATTTATCCGTGACGCAATCATCCACCGCTTTGAATGCTGTTATGAATTAGCCTGGAAAATGCTCACACTCCAACTGAGCCGTGACGGGATTGAAACCCAAACACCCCGCCACACCATCCAGATGGCACTCCAAGCCGGCTATATTGACGACGGAAATGTCTGGAACGAAATCCAACGCATGCGTAATCTGACTAGTCATACGTATGATGCCACTGTGGCGGCACAAGTCTATCCCTTTGTCTGCACAACGATCATGCCCCTATTCATGCAATTATGTCAAACGGCCCAATCATGGTACTAACAACCCTCCAATTTGGCTTATCGCCACGCATCATTGCCGATTTACACGCCGTATTTGCCCAATACCCACACATCACACAAGTCAGGTTGTTTGGGTCACGGGCCAGCGCACGTTATCACCCGGCTGCCGACATCGATTTGGTGGTCGATGCCCCTCAGATGCCGACTAATGAGTGGAGCGCGTTGTGGAACGCCATTGACGAATTACCATTGGCGTTCGTGATTGATTTGGTGCACTACGACACCATCGCCAACACTGCATTCCGGGCCTAGATTGATGCAACCGCGGTGCCGTTTTGGTCACAAAAAAAGGGCAGCGCGTCGCCATGACCCGCCGCCCAGTACTGTTTTCACCAAAAACAAAAACCTACACCACATCACCTTCACGAGTCACTCGCTGTGGCACCCGGTCGCCTTGATACAGCCCTGCCGTCAAAAAGGTGCTAATCGTGGCTCCGGCCGGAATCACCAACTGCTTACCTTGCTTGACGACTTCGGCCAAACCATCGGTGGGGTAGCCACACCACGGCTCGAGGGCCAAGGCGTGACTGCGGCCCCACCACGGGTAGCCTTTGGTGCGACTAAACTCTTCCCACAACCAGATGTGCTTAAACACGCTGGCATCCCACATCACCGCCACTCCCACATCGTGGTGACTGCTGTACAAACAGTACCAGGCGTCATCGTGTTGATAATCGCTGAGGTACATCACGTCGCTGCCATGGGCGTCGGAGTGGGCAGGGATGATGCTGGCATCAAACGGCGTACCATTGGGGCCGGCAATCATTGGCCACGTGCCACGAGCGCCGTTGCGGGTCAAGCGGTTGGGACCATCGACGTGTGCTTGGTGGGCTTCGATGGCTTGGGCCGAAGTGTAGATTTTGGCACCATGACTCAAAAACGGCAGCCCGTAGGCGATATGGTGGCCCCACATGATGTCGAGTGGTTCGGATGCTTCATTGGTAAAGGTTTCGTTGAGCATCACGGCGGCATGGCCCCGGGTGATGGTCATATCGCGCACAATCCGGATGGGGGTGCGTACGCCCCGCACGCTACAGCGCAAGGTGACCCGCTCGGGAGTGTCTTCGATGACCATGGCATCCCATGGCAACAACGACACTTCGCCGTGCTGGCCGTATTCGGCACCACGGTGGACGTTGGTAGGGCCGCCGGAAGGGGCAATTTCTTGCCAGCCGCCGAGGTACATGTCCATAAAGTTACCGCCGCTCCCCGCAATTGAGCCGGTGGCGCGGGCCGGGTCATGAATGGTGACAGGCAAGCGCAGCAGGGGATCGATGTCGCTCGGCTTATGGCGCATCTCGACGATTTCGGCACCCCGATCAAGCAGTACGGTGATTTTGATGAGCTCGTTTTCGAGCACGGCGGCGCGCATGCCCCGCAACGTCCATTCGTCCGAAATCCGACAGCCGTGGGTGTGAATTGAGGTCGTTCCCATTACGCTACTCCTTTGTATGCAAAAAACAGGGATTTAGGCGTGTAGTCCCCACCAATGGCGATAGAAATCTGCGGCGCGGTCGATTTCGCTGAGGGCAATCCATTCATCGGCAGTATGCGCTTGGGCAATCGAGCCAGGACCATAGACCACACAGCAATCGGCCAAATCACCATAGGCATAGGCGTTGGTGCCATAGGGGGCACTCGTGGCGCTGGTGTGATGGAAATCAGCCACGGCCTGCACCCACGGATGGGTAGGGTCTTGATAAAAGGCATCACCATAGGTGGCTGGTGTGACCGTCACGGGTAGTGGGCTAGCAGCTTCGACCAACGCAATAATTGCTGCCGCCACGTCATCAACCACTTCGCCATCGATGACGCGCCGATCGATGCCAATCTGGCAGGCATCGGGCACAATATTGAGCCCGCGCCCACCTTCGATCAACGACACCGTCAAGGTGCCATGCCCCAACCCGGTAGCGGGGAGCTGTTGCAGGCGCTGATGCTCGGCATCAAGTGCCAAAATCACCTGCGCCATGGCACTGATGGCGTTTTTGCCCAAATGGGGTTGGGCAGTATGAGCTGCTTCGCCATGCACCGTGATAAATTGGCGCACGAGGCCTTTGTGACCATAGACGGGGCGGCATTCGGTGGGCTCGGCCACAATCATTTGCAACGGGCGCCACTGGCGTTGCTTGATCCAGCGTGCCAATGCCGCAGCCCCGAAGCCACCTTCTTCTTCGTCGACACTGGCGGCAATCATGATGGTATAGGGGAGTTTTTTGCCACTGGCAATGTGTGATTCGAGCAAGCCGAGCGCGATGGCAAGGCTGGCTTTGGTGTCGACGGCGCCGCGACCATACATGCGCCCATCACGAATCTCGCCGGCAAACGGGTCTATGGTCATCTGCTCGACTCCCACGGTATCCATGTGGACATCGAGCAACAATACTTCGGGGGATTCGCCATACCAAATGCCGTATACATTATCGCGTTTGGGCAACACGGGATCATAGATAATTTCGTCGGCTTCGAGTGATTGAAAGGCCCGCGCCACCACGGTGGCCATAGCGCCTTCACCCGGGGTAAAGGCTTTGGGACCGGCATGGTTTGGGGTGACACTCGGCGTTTGCACGAGCCGTTGTAACCAGGTTAGGATTGCATCATTCATTGATTCCTCACCAATTCATTCAATATCAATTCAACGCATCAATTGCCCGCACCATCATTACGACGGCGCGCACCGCACGCTCGACAATCGGCAGACTCATCGCTTCGACGGTATCGCTCGGCAAGCCTTGCAACGGCACATAGCCTTTGTCGTCGAGACAAGTGAATTCGATGGCTCGAAAGTTGCGCTTGAGTAAGGGACGAATCACACTCGGATTACGACTCACTCGCGCATCGACGCCAGCAGTCTTACGCACTTCGGTGGCAAGTTCGAGCAGTAATGGATCAGTGACACCACCACTATTGCCGGTTGGAATGGTATAGCACAATGTGCCTCGCCCAATCCCCGAAAGTACCACAAAAAACGTCGTCTGGATATCAAACGGATAGCGTTGCATCAAATCATCGATACCCGCATAAATTTGAGAGGCACCCGTCGATACCCCCCATACTTCGGTGTGGTGCAATCCATCGAGTTCATCCATTATGCGAGCATTAGCAGCCAATGCACCAGCATGACTCACCGCACCCCACGTCACACGGGAGCGCAACACCAATATTTCGACGACTGCAGCGACAAAGAGATAACCACTACATACCCACAACAACCAGCCTAGTTGAATCTGTGCAAAGGGGAGTATGTTTATGAGTGGCGCAGTATCGAGCATCGTCACCAACATCAATGCCCCCTGTATCGTAACAGCAACCACGTGATACCAGGCACAATTGAAGCGATCAACCACATGATTTGTGTCGAGCGGCGCCACAATCACTACCCGTCGGCGCGGGGCGCGGGGTGCCTTGCGGATGGCGATTACATTGGGGATATTTTTCTGATTGCCCATAATCATCGGTTTATCGCGGTATTGAATCCATATTGCCAATACCAACAACAAGCCATTAAGCCCCAACGCAATATTGTGCATAAAAATCGCACTAATATTGGCAATAATACTGAGTGCTGCCAAAAAAATCGTTGTCGCAACAATTTGTGTTTTTACGCCAAATGAGTCGGTCCACGTCAACAACCCTGCTTTTTGCCAGATACTCGACATATACGCCGCCGTCCGAAGCTCGCCGATCGAGCCCGTGCGCCGCACACCGATGTGCTCGGCAATTTCTCGAACCACATCAGATAACAATAAGCGATGCTGCCCAAAGGTCAATCCAGCAGTTTGGCGTTCAGCTAATAACACCCCTAATAAATCGGTGTCTGATGTCAGTTCAGGGGTTCGTTGTGAATTCGCTTGCATCATATTTCTCGTTGTGTCATACGCAACTACTATACCCTAATTACACGACGAACGCCCAATTACGACACGCACGGTACGACACCCTATCCACACGAATCTGGCAACGATATACCCAGCCACGCAATACCAACTCCATGGTTGTTGTGCTCTCATATGTTTTATTTGGCAAAATATTACGCTAAATCGTTAATTATTATCACCAAAATCCATATATAATTTTATTTTTTTAATTAAAATATTTAACAAAAAGCTTATATTATTACAGTTTGATTAGCACACGCAGATTATCGAAGATTTTGATAGTTTTATGCAAAAACACGTAGTACAATGCCACTGTGATAAAGAATCGATATCGGAGAAATACTGATAATAATCATATATCTATCGTGATTCTCCCGAATGATGCTTCATTACAATTCCATGAATTTCGACGCAATTTATCATCATACGCTTTACTTACCAATCCACATACTATATGATGTAGTTGCAAGCAAACAGTAAGTATTTGTTACGAATTTTGATTATCAAATTTGTGAACAAATACAAGGGCAAAACGATAAATCGGCCTTCAGGAAAGAGAGGATGCAGCTATGCATTCATCAGCAGCAGCACAACGATTACACCGCATCCGCGTCATCACGAGCAATCTCCTCAAACAACTCAACTGGCATCAACGCCTATTGCAGTTTAGTAGTAAGCATATCGGTATCACGATTGTCATGATTTGCGGGATATATATTAGTGTACAAGTATTGTCAGTACGCGCATTTGGGATAAACGCGACTACAGGTATTACCCGCTTACAAGCCCAACGGCAAATCAGTCAACCATCTAGTAGTACACAAACTGAGGCGCAGTCACTCATCGCGGTATCGCCGATTACCCGTGTCGTCATACCGGCTGCCGATATCAATGCGGCGGTACTTACGGTAGGGATGTTGCCAACGACGAGCGCTGGCGATCAAGAATGGAATATCGCGCGTTATGCCATAGGGCATCATGAAAAAACGGGTATTCCAGGGCAAGACAAAAACATTGTGTTTAGCTCATATGCCAGCGACTACGGGCGGATTTTTGCAACCCTAGACAAAGCCATACCAGGCAGTGCCATTACAGTATATAAAGGTGACGTTGCGCATACCTATACGGTCGTCAGCCAAAAATTGGTGAAAGCACCCCACCCAGGTACGCGTGAACAAATCAGCGACAGTGCGCTTGTTGCCCCGACCCTAGGTGAACAAGTCACATTTATTACTTGCTGGCCACCAAATGGCAGTAATCGTTATAGCAGTTATCTCGTCGTCGTTGCCAAACCCTAAACAAATGATTCTACCAACGAAACAACCGCTCCGTGGTGGCTACCACGGAGCGGTTGTTTTCTATCAACATAGATTAGCGGAGTGGAATCACCAAATAATCGTCTGGTACAAAAAAACTACCTTCGGTCACACCGGTGGGGGCACTCATGCGCACCGCTTTGGCGATATCGGTCCATTCCATGGTGCCGCGTAGTCCTTGTTGGTACAACGCAGTGATTTGGGTGACTTGGGCGGCACTTTCTTGGACGAATTCTAGGCGCACATGGCGTACGCCGGCAGTAAGCCACGCCGGCATATGTTTGCTACCTTCTTGGGCTTCGGCGCCAAACACCGTATTGCGACAACCCACATCAGCGATAACGGGGTGCTCGCGGCCATTGCGATCACGCAACGCCACTTGATGCGATTCACAGGGACGCCCACAATCTTTGTAGCTCGTACCTGTGGACAAAAAGCGACAAAAGACACAATGCTCGGTATGAAACACCGGCAAATGGTGATAGGCAATGACCTCAATCGATTGATTGCCCAGCTGTGTCACCATGTCGGCGATTTGCATGGCATTACAATCGTGGGTGGGGGCGAGGCGCTGAATACCAGCGTCAAGCAACACCTGTGCCGACAACACATTGGATGCATTGAGGCTAAAATCACCAATCAAATCGGTCACGCCAGCTGCTTGTAATTGCGCCATTGTCCCCGCACCACGCACCACAATCGGGCAATCGAGTTTGGCCAAGAAGTTGATAATTCGTTCTTCACCCGGCTTAATCACCCGCGGGCTGGCCACTTGCACGACGAGGCCGGCCGATTTAACCTGATCAACGGCAGTTTTGAGGCCATAGAGCTCGAGGTAATCGAGGGTGATACTCGCAGGGCGAGCGGCGATGGCGGCTGGTAATTGCCAGGCCTGTCGTACCATCACATGCAATTGGGACGTCATAGCTGGGTTATGGCGGATCTGCACATGCGCTTGGGCCACACTGAGCAAATCGAGTGGGTCGTGGGTGGCGTGGACCGTCACCGCCGCCTGCACCACTTCGAGTTGGGCGACCGCTTCACGGCGGATCTGATTGAGTGCCGAAATCGGCATACAAATGGGGGCATCGCCGTGATACTGAATATCGTGGAGCTGATAGACGCTACTGCCCAGCCGCCCAAGTTGCTGCACGAGGATATCGTGGGTCAACGGGCGCGCACCCGGCTCGGCCACCGGAACCTCAACCACCACTTGGACCTCGGGGTGATTGACCAGGCGCCACGTCATACGCAAGGGCTGGTCGGGCATGGTTTCGATTAAAATTTGCACCAGCTGACGGGCCACGGGTTGGGCTGGCTCGAGGTAGGGTTTGACTTGTTTGGCCACATCGACGTCGTGCGAGCGCCACAGCCAATCCCCCGCGCGAATCCGCTCGGGATTAATTGCCCCCCGTCCAAAGGTCAGTCGTTGGCGCCCATCAGGGAGGTTGTCGATACCAAAAATCCGCCCGCCTTCTTCGGCTTGCTCGGGGCTGCGCCAATCGGCGGCATCGAACACCAAGCCGTCACCCAGTTTGAGGGGCACGTCATTGGGAGTAATCACGATCTGTTTGCCGTGGATGGCAGCTACATGCCCCACCAACACGCCCCGGTGGCGAGGTGCACGACCACTTACCACTGTTTGGTGGTTGGTGCCACTCACAAATGATGGCGCGAGGCCACGTGAATAGACCTGCTCCAGCAGGAGTTTTTCGCTTTGGGGGACAGGTACGGTCAGTCCAGCCATGGCGGCATCGACGGCTGCGCGGTAGGCGCGGGTCGTCAATGCCACATAATCGGCATCTTTGTAGCGCCCTTCGATTTTGAGCGACGCAATGCCCATCGCCACAATCTGGGGTACGAGATCGATGGCCATCAAATCACCTGGCGAGAGCAGATAGCGCGCGTCACCGAGGGGTGTTTGCACGCCGTCAACCATTAATTCGTAGGGCAAGCGACAGGCTTGGGCACATTGGCCACGGTTGGCACTGCGACCACCCCAGGCTTCAGACGAAAAACATTGCCCCGAGTACGACACACACAACGCTCCATGCACAAACATTTCGAGTTCGACATCGGTTTGGGCTCTGATGGCGCTGATTTCTTC
>DBCF01000030.1:14173-14609 GCA_002292925.1 Roseiflexaceae bacterium UBA965
ACGCCAGCAGCATTGGTGATGCTCATCTGAGTGCTACCATGCACTTCGAGGGTGGGGGCGATTTGTTTGGCGAGCTTGGCCATACCAATGTCTTGTACGATGATGGCATCGACACCGGCGGCGGCGATGGCGGCGATGGCGCGACTTGCTTCGGCCAACTCATGACCAAATATCAAGGTGTTGAAGGTCACATAGCCACGCACCCCACGCCGATGCAAGGTTTGCATCACATTGGGGAGCTCTTCGAGGGTAAAGCCGACTTTGGCACGGGCAGTAAAGTGGGTTAACCCAAAGTAAACCGCATCGGCACCTGCTTCGATGGCGGCGTCGAGTTGGGGCCAGTACCCGGCCGGGCTCATGATTTCGGGACGGAGTGTTTTATTCATAGGGGTATTATACTTCCTATCACCATGCGTTGCATGGTGGAGACGCAGTA
>DBCF01000232.1:0-6848 GCA_002292925.1 Roseiflexaceae bacterium UBA965
GACATGGAATGACGTTGGGGGATGCGTGCCCGCGCACGGCATGGAATGACGTTGGGGACTGGGTGCTCGCACCCGGCATGGAATGACGTTGGGATGCAAGGTCACTTTATACTTTCGACTTTCGACTTCCTCCTTCGCAAATGCTATAATCTGGGCATGCGTACACGAACTGTACAAACACTACTGATGTGGGTAGTCATCTGGGTCGCGATTGGCATCAATGTGGTATGTATTGTGCATTGTCACACCAACCACACCAAGCGCATCGGCAGCTCACACTACGTCTGTACGCAACATATAACGCAAGAATCACCCTTACCCATCGACTATGCCACACTCACCCACCTTAGTCATTTCTTCCTCGTTACGTTAGGAATACTGTGTGTGGTGTTGGCGAGCGAAGCATTGGTGTGGCGTGTGTGTCACCGATCAGGGCACATCCCCAGCGTGTTGTCTCCCCCACCAAAACTCATCTATTTATAAAATCACCCACTGCATCTCACCATAGTACCGTATCAAATCGTGCGTTCGTTGTGCATCTCTTGGATGTGCAACGTCACTGTCTATCGTTGCGTTGCGCCGATAGGGGGAACCTAGCGAATTATTTTGGCGTCTGGAATAATAAATCTGACTGAATACGCATAGGGAACACAATGAACTTCAAAAACGTGATTGTCTGGAATCGTTATTTGTCGTGGTTTTTTGGGATTGGCTACGTGGTCATCCACTACATCTACCCACACCGCCATGGTGATGGTGGCTTGATGCAGATGGATCTTATCCCCCGTTATTTTTTCATGACGAGCTTTATCTGGATGACATTCCACGCCATTGTGGCCATCAAAATGCACGGTTGGCCCACGTTGCGATTGCGCAATCTACGCGATGTCTATATTTTTGATGCGTGGTTGGTATTATTAATCACCACGCCTATTTTTTCGATACCAGCCCTCGGTGCGAGCCAAGTACTAATGGCAATTGCTTGGCCACCACTAGCCATTCATTTGGCACTCAACGTCTGGTATACGATGGCACGCTTACCGTGGCCCACATTGCGCCAAGTGCCTGCACGCATCATTATGATGACGATTTGGTTGGCAATTATTGCCGGGGCTGCAGTGCAGACATTCCCACTCGAAGCGACCCATTCCCACTCATAGACCTAGGGGTGACGAATGAGATCTGCACACTGAACAGGATGCGTATGGGGGAACCAATGAGACATTCCGGCCAATATTTGCAACTCAATCCACGGCATCTTTGAGAGATGACGCAAGGCAAGACTTGGCAACAATGCACCATCAAGTTCCCCCCACAACAACCGTACCGGCACACGGCCATCGGGAATCGGGATATTACAGTTACCACCGACCAACACAAATTCGGCAGCCCGGTACCAATTCAAGGCGCCAGTGACTCGGCCGGGACGCTGCCACGCAGCAATCATCTGCGATTTTTTCGCATCAGACAAGAGCATGATCCCAAATACCTGTATTGGTAACGCATAATTATCTTGCTTAAATGTGTTTTCAAAGTCTGGTTGGCGTAACGCATGCATATATAACGATGCCCGTTGTTGCGTTTCGTCATGGGTGATTGCATCAAGGAACACCGCAGGGTGCGGACCGGCGTATATGACCGACCGCTTTATGCGCTCGGGATACAAACTGACGGTCGCCCACGCTACCGCACCACCCCAATCATGCCCTACCAAGACAAATTGTTGACCGGGGATTAGCGCATCGGCAATCGCAATTACATCAGACACCAATTGAGTAATCTCATATGCCGCCACGTCTGTCGGTGCGTCAGATAAGTTAACCCCGCGACCGTCAGGCACAATCACAAAGTATTCATTGGCTAATGCCTCGGCTAACGCCATCATTCCATTACTACAGTCTGGGAAGCCGTGCATTATAACCAGCGCTGGGTTCGCACAATTCCCGATAGTGGTGACATGTAACCGCACCCCTTGATTTGATACAATCATGGTTGCTGTCTGTGCGTGATTCAATTCTGTTATCCCTACATCATGTCCTAACTTTTGTTCAATCATACTTATCTCCCTAAAATTTTAGGTATATTGAAAATTATTATACTGTTTTTTTTATAAATAAATCAATATAATAAAAATCAATGCACTAATTTTGTCGTTTATTGTATGTCATCACCCAAAATATTTGCTGATATTTCCCAGTACCTCTTTTTTGTTATCCGCATATATATATATTGACTTTAATTCAAAATGATATTAAAATGACATCATGAATACATCACACTACATTGCGCGTATCCACAGTGATTTGCTGAGTCTCGGACAATTGGGTGGCCCTGAGATGATAGCGATAACTGAGCGCCTCCTTCCCGCCATGTCACCCATCCTGCAACAGCGGTTAGTCGAGCAGATTACGTTGTTGGTGGCCGAACACAATCAGCTCGCCGGAGCAATCGTTCTCGAGCTTCGCATGACGCCCGACGAGTT
The DNA here is from genome assembly GCA_002292925.1 of Roseiflexaceae bacterium UBA965. Taxonomy (GTDB): domain Bacteria; phylum Chloroflexota; class Chloroflexia; order Chloroflexales; family Roseiflexaceae; genus UBA965. The sequence goes on from DBCF01000232.1 coordinate 2,483, forward strand.
GCAGCTGGTCACCCCGCAACTTGCACCGACCACCACAGAGCCCATCGGAGAATTAGATGCACGGTTTGCCTTGCGCTTACCGACAGACCTCAAAGAGCGGATTGATCAACTAGCCGGCGCCGAGGGGATTTCGGCAAATACGTGGATGATCCGCACGTTGAGCACGGCGGCCACCAACCCATCCCCCACCCAGCACGGCCATTTCCGTATCGGGAGCACGATGCGTGGCCGTGGCAAGAGTTAGTCAACAGGTTTCACAACCACACAAAGGAGCACATCATGAGTTTTTGGCAAAAAGTAGTCAATATCGGCACCAGCGAAACCCGCCACGACGCATTTCCCTATACGCAGCCAATTACCATCATTGTCACAGGCAATAGTGGCGACATCGAAATCAGCACATCGACGGGCACAGACATCGAAGTAACCTTACACAGCCATGGCATCAATGCGGCCAAGCAACTCGCCGACATGCAGGTTCGCTATGATAGTGAGTTGCATCGCCTCGAAGTCAGTGCACCCGAAGCAAAATGGACAGTATTGACGGCAATAGACGTCACCATCTCTGCCCCAGCCTATACCAGCATCACCACCACCACCGCCGCCGGCGATATTGACATCGCTGCCACGGCGACGACCATCCAATGTCGTACCACCGCCGGCGATATTGATGTGCATGGGGCTCCAGCAGACGAATTAGTCTTAACTACCACCGCTGGTGATATTGAAGTGGCTCAAGCAGCCACCCAAACGAGGCTACAGAGCACGGCCGGCGACATTGAGGTTGCAGTGGTAAGGCAGCCAGCCACGGTGCACGCCAAAACAACAGCCGGTGACATCGAAATCAGCATTGCCCGCGGCTTTGTGACCGACGTCAATGCCAGTACTTTGTCGGGGGAAATAACCAGCGCTATTCAATTTGGTAGTACGAACAACAGTGATGAGCCCGTCACCGTGACACTCGAATTGACCTCATTGTCGGGGGATATTGAGATTAAACGGAAGTGATGCAGGCACAAGCCACAGGAGCAATACACCTAGGGTGACAATAGACACAATCAATGCACCTTAAAAGTTGCAGCGAAAAAGCAAAGGCGAATAAGCACTGATTTTTCACGTTAGAATGGGGAGTGATAATACATGGAGGATTTGGCAAAATGTTCCACACGCTCCCCATCGCCATCCGCGCATACGCCGAATTACATGGCTTTGCACATGATATCAGCAAGGTGGCCCAACGCATCGAAGCAGTCACCGTCACGGTACCACGCCAGCAATCCGTCTATCGCTTTGTGGCACATCATGGAGATTATGCCCAAAAGCTGGCGCATGAGCTCAGCAACACCGATTATCTTCACCGACGTGGGATTGCGACGCCACGCCTACAACACCGCGAAACAATTACCGGCTATGACGTGTTGCGTTTCGGGTATATCACAGGTGACGTGGTTGGAATCAAGGCTACAGACTTCCACGCAGAGCGCCTCGGCACACAGCTTCGCCAGATCCACGACCGCTGCACAGATAATCTCCCTAGCACCTGCAACACCATTGATATCCTGTTTTTTTCGCGACCACTTTTTGACCTGACCAATGCGCACGAATTCACGGCAGCACAACGCGCCAGTGCCGTAGCCGAGATTGCCCGTTTCCAGATTCATACCGCTCAAATCGATGTACATACATTGGTGCATACCGATTGCCACTTCAACAACATGGTCTTTCACGACGACACAGTAACACTCATCGACTGGGCTGAGTGTGGGCGTGGCTCGCGCTTTATCGATATCGGTGTAGTGGTACATGATATTACCTACCACCAAGAGCGCACACGTGACAACCTGCGCACATTTCTACGGGGTTATTTCGGGCGCACTGAAATAACCAAACACGAGCTGGTGTTGATTGACGCCTATGTGCGACACCGCTTTCTAGAAGGAATGATATGGCATCTCGACGACACTCCTGAAATGCAAGCAGCAGAATATACCGAAAACCGCGACTGGATTGCCACCTGTTTGCATCACGCACAGACATTTACCCTAGCAACATGGTGTGACGTGTCCGTGTAGAATAGACGCATTGCCGCATTCACACAGGAGCTCCGCATAATGTCACATTTACCCGAGATTTTTGCGTATATCGAGGCCAACCGCGACGCCTCAATTGCCCGCCTAATGGACTACGTCAGCCGACCCAGTATCAGTGCCCACGGCATCGGTATCGGCGAAACTGCCGAGTGGCTCACCGCTTATTTGCGCGAACTGGGCTTCGAGACCACATCATTCCCTACGGCAGGCTGGCCGATGGTGGTAGGGCGCTACCACAAACACCCCAACAAACCGACGGTGCTCCTCTATGGTCACTACGACGTGCAACCACCCGACCCCCTCGAAGCCTGGATTTCGCCCCCCTTTACCCCTACCATCCGCGCTGGCCGCATCTATGGGAGGGGCGCCGGTGACAACAAAGGCCAGCATTTCGCCCAACTATTGGGGCTCGAAGCGTGGCTCAAAGTAGTCGGCGATTTGCCCTGCAACGTGACCTTTTTGCTGGAAGGCGAAGAAGAAGTGGGCAGTCCTAATCTGGCCGCATTTGTCACCAACCACAAAGAATTGCTCAAAGCCGATTTGGTGATTACCGCCGACGGCCCCATCCACGAAGACGGCACCCCCCAAATCGAATACGGGGTGCGGGGCGTGTTGTCGTTTGAGTTGTATGCCAAAGGCGCCAACACCGATTTGCATTCGGGCAATTGGGGCGGGGTAGCCCCGCAACCACTCTGGCGCCTCGTGCAAGTGCTGGCCACCATGAAAAACGCCCGGGGCGAGATTACTATCCCCGGCATCATGGAGCAAGTCGCACCGATTACCGCCCTCGAACGGGCGGCCCTCGATGCCTTGCCCCTCGAACTCGAACGGGTGATGGCGGGTGTGGGCATGACGGAGCTCGATGGTCCACCCGAAGTGCCCTTTTATGACCGAATTTCCTGCCGGCCGACCTTGACCATCAACGGCTTCCATGGCGGCTACGGCGGCCCCGGCTCAAAAACCGTCTTGCCCCACGAAGGATTGGTCAAGTGCGATATGCGCCTGGTAGGTGGCATGAGCCTTGCCGCCTGTGAAGCGGCCATCAAGGCTCACGTAGCTAGCGTCGACCCCAGTGTCGAAGTGATTTTTGATGGTGGGATGGAACCATCACGCACCCCTCTCGATTCGCCGTTTGCCCAGCCCATCCACAATGCCATCGTCACCGCCCAAGGGGTACTCCCGTACCACATCCCGTCGCTGGGTGGCAGTTTGCCCGACTATGTCTATACCCAAATCCTCGGCATTCCAGCCTTTGTGGTGCCGTATGCCAATGCCGACGAACGCAACCACGCCCCCAACGAAAACATCATCATCGAATGCTTCATCAACGGCATTCGTACCGGGGCAGCCTTGGTCGAAGAAATCGCCAAAATCTAAACAATCAAAAGGGGGGGCACGTCGTGATGACGTGCCCCCCTTTACTATCCCCAACAATTACTCGACGCCCAGGTAAGCCTTTTGCACTGTTTCGTTGGTTTGTAGAGCCTCGGCCGTATCGTTCAACACGATTTGGCCCGTTTGGAGCACATAACCACGGTGTGCGACGGCTAATGCCATCAAGGCGTTTTGTTCGACGAGCAAAATCGTCGTCCCTTGCTTGTTGATGTCTTGGATGATCTGGAAGATTTGTTCGACCAGCACCGGTGCCAGCCCCATCGAGGGCTCGTCGAGCAACAACAACGTCGGCCGGCCCATCAAGGCCCGCCCGATGGCCAGCATTTGTTGTTCGCCACCCGACAGCAGGCCACCATGCTGGTCCTGCCGCTCCAGCAAGCGCGGAAACCAGGCGAAGACCCGGGCCAGATCGGCCTCAAGATGCTCGCGTCCGGCGCGGGCAAAGGTGCCCATCATCAGGTTCTCGCGCACGGACAAAAAGGGAAACACCTGGCGGCCTTCGGGCACCAGAACCACGCCGCCGCGCGCCACCTGGTCCGGGTCTTGCCCATGGATCGCCTGGCCCTTGTAGTTGATGCTGCCCTTGAACGGGTCGATCACCCCGGCAATCGTGTTGAGCAGCGTGGTCTTGCCAGCGCCGTTGGCCCCGAGCACGGTCACGATGCGGCCGGGCTGGACCTCCAGATTGATGCCCTTGATGGCATTGACCGGGCCGTACCAGGTTTCCAGGTTCTTGACGGCGAGCACGGGTGTTGTTGCGGCCATGGCGTCAGGCCCCCAGGTAGGCGGCAATCACTGCAGGGTCACTCTGTACCTCTGCGGGCGTGCCAAGTGCCAGCACCTGCCCCATGTTCATGCACAGCACGCGGTCGGCGGCCTCC
>DBCF01000232.1:6878-7149 GCA_002292925.1 Roseiflexaceae bacterium UBA965
TCGTGCTCGACCATGATCACGGTGATGCCGAGGTCTTTCTGGATGTCATCGATCCAGAAGGCGAGCTCCCGGGTTTCTTCCGGGTTGAGGCCGGAGGCCGGTTCATCCAGCAGCAGCAGGCGGGGTTGGGTGGCCAGCGCCCGGGCCAGCTCCACCACCTTGCGCACGCCGTAGGGCAGGCCGGCGACCGGGCTGTTGCGGTAGGGCATGAGGTCGAGCAGTTGGATCACGTCTTCCACCTGGTCTCGCGAGGCGGCCTCGGCCGCACGCA
>DBCF01000265.1:0-784 GCA_002292925.1 Roseiflexaceae bacterium UBA965
ACGGCAGGCCGTGACCAATCGCCCGTCGTGGTATGATGCATCGTGTACAGAATGTTGTAAAGGAGTCATCGTGTTAACGATTGCCGAACGCCAAGAAGCCATCCAATTATTGCGGGTTGCCACCGACGAAATCGCCGCCGAAGTCGTGCATTTGTCCGTTGCCCAATTGACGACGCCCTATTTGGCCAATGAGTGGACGGTCGCCCAAAACGTGCATCATTTACCTGACGCACATAGCTACGCCATCAACAATTTACGTTTGGTGTTGAGCGAAGATAAGCCCACCTGGAAGTCATATAGCCCCGATGGTTTTGCCCAAATTGCCGATGCCCGTGAAGCCGACATTAGCGTGTCACTAGAACTCATGCGTGCCATGCACATCCGCTGGGTGCGTATGCTCGAGTCATTGAGCGACGCCGATTTTGCCCGCACCGGCATTAGCGTGTCGTATGGCGAACGGAGCATCGATGATTTGCTCCGCATTTACTCCCGCCATGCTCGTTCGCACGTCGAACAAATCCGCCAAACCTTGGCTGCTGCTAAATAACATCAAAAAACACCCCCACGCACAGTTTGCTTGTGCGTGGGGGTGTTTTGGTATTTAACCCGCTTCGTTGAATCCATACCATTCGGCCATGATTTGATGGAGCTCGCGGGGTGCTTCGTCTTGGACATCGTGTCCGATGCCGTCGAGTAGCAAAAACTGACAGCGTTTGATTTTGTTGGCGAGGGCGGTTACCATCGGGATGGGGTTGCCGGTATCTTCGCTCCCATGCACAATCAT
>DBCF01000265.1:915-2900 GCA_002292925.1 Roseiflexaceae bacterium UBA965
AGGGCGATGATTTCGGCCTTCCAGGCGGGGTAGCGTTCGTCCCACGTCGATAATGGGCGCCATTTGTGCACCATCTCGACCATCTCGGGGGTGATTTGGCCGCACACGCCCCATACCAGTGCCGATCGCACCAAATGAGGCGCGGTGGCGGCGATGTACAACGCGATTTCGGCACCATCACTAAATCCCACCAAATGCACCGGTCCCACGTTGAGCGCCGTGATAAATTCAATCATGTCGGCGGCATCATTTTGATAAAAATCAACCCCAAACACACGCTGTGGGGGGGCACTCGCGCCATATCCCCGTAAATCGGGAGCGTAGATTTGCATGTGGGGCGCGAGGAAAGGGATTTCTTTGGCGAAATGGGCTTTGCCCGTGCCAGTGAAGCCATGGAATAGAACCACTACGTCGTCACCACTGCCTTCGTGGTGGTAGGCAATGCGCGCGCCGTTTGGGCATACAATAGAGTGCATCGAATGTTCCTTTTTGTACAAGAATGAGAATCCTATGCGTTTGGCCATCCTTGATTATGGGTTGTTTGAAATCTACCAGAATGGCCGCCAAATCGGCATTCAAGGCTATCTGATTCAAACCGCAAATCGCAATATTTTGGTGGATACCGGGTTTCATGTTGATTATATCGCAGATCCCTTCGGTGTGGCGTTGAGCGACGGCCTCGGCAAGTTTGGCCGTTTGCTCGACTACCGCGCCGAGCATAACCCCCATGGCCAACTCGCCTTGCTGGGATTAACTAATATTGACATAACGGATTTAGTGATTACCCACGGGCATATTGATCACGTAGGGCGAATCGAAGAATTCCCCAATGCGCGATTGTGGGTTTCACAACGAGAGCGGAGCTTACCCACGCCTAGTTATTGGGATGGACGTTCGCGCGTACAATGGCCTGCGATCCCCACCGAGGCAGTGCCGCATGGCTGTGAAATCGCCCCGGGGGTGCTCTTTTTTCCGACACCGGGACATACCATGGGGCACTATTCACTCACCGTGAAGCTCCCAAACCTCGGCATGGTGATTTTGGCTGCCGACGCCATATCGCGCCCCGACGAATTTGCCGACGACACCTGGAGCGATGCCGAAGATCCAAATGTGGCGCGGGCTTCGGCCTATATGCTTCGGCATTTGTCGGCGGAGCGTAACGCCTGGTTGATTTATGGGCATTGCCCGCAACAATGGCTGGTGCTCCGCAAGGCGCCATACTGGTACGACTAACGGACGTCGCGGCCTTGGTTGAGAATGATGACGTTGCCACTACAACAGTCGCCGGCTGGTGATGCCAAAAAGGCCACCCAGCTGGCGATTTGCTGTGGTTCCATCGGTTTGCCTTGGGGCATACCTGCCAACGCTTGCGCCAGCACGTCTGGGCTGACCACGTCAAACAAATCGGTGCGGGTCATCGCAGGTGCAATCGAGTTCACGCAGATTGATTCTTTGGCGTGGCGCCGGGCCAAGTGTTTGGTCAGGCTGTCGATGGCCGCTTTACTGGCCCGGTAGGGGGCTGGGTCAAAGACGTCGAAGTTGTAGGCGCCGTTGGACGAAATGTTGATGATCTTTTTGGTGCCGGGGCGGGCCTGCATCAGCGGAATGGCCGCTTGGCAACAAAAAAAGGCGCTGTCGAAGTTCATCGCCATTTGCTGATGGAGTGTCTCGGCAGTCGTTTCGCTGAATTCTTCCATGATGCAGCCACCCGCATTGTTAACTAATACATCTACGCCACCATGAGTAGACATAACAATTGAAAATAACTCTTGAATTGCAACTTGACTCGTTAAGTCGATTTGGTAGGGTTGGAAGCGGTCGTGTTTGTAGGGGCAGGGGTTGAGGTCAGCGCCGATGACGCTATAGCCGGTGTTGAGTAGCGTTTCGCTGATAGCCCGCCCGATGCCACGGGCTGCACCGGTTACGACGGCAATTTGAATAGACATAACAGTAAATCCTTTTGGCGGATTGTCAATTCAAGT
>DBCF01000199.1 GCA_002292925.1 Roseiflexaceae bacterium UBA965
GATTTGGCACAACAGTTAGGCATGGACGCCCTCGTCGAGGTACACGACGACGACGAGCTCCAGCGTGCCCTCGCCCTCGATGTCGCCATCATTGGCGTCAACAATCGCAATTTACATACCTTTGAATTATCGCTCGACACCACGGCACAGGTGTTTGCCAAAATCCCCACCGGGCGGAATATCACGTTGGTGAGCGAAAGTGGTATCTTTACCGCCGCCGATGTGGCCACTGTTGGACGTCATGGCGCCAATGCGATTTTGGTGGGCGAGGCGTTGATTAAAGCTGCCGATATGCTCGCCAAAACCAAAGAACTGGCGGGGTATGCGTCATAAGTTATTGCAAATCTGGTGGGCATTTACCCGCTTGGGACTAACCTCGTTTGGCGGCCCTACCGCCCATGTCGGCTATTTCCACCATGAATTTGTCACCCGCCGTGGCTGGCTGAGCAATGATGATTTTGCCCAAGATAACGCCTTGTGCCAACTCGTACCAGGCCCAGCCAGCTCACAATTGGGGATGCTGATTGGGGCCAGACAGGCTGGAGTGTGGGGGGCAATTGTTGCCTGGATCGGGTTTACCACACCCTCTGCAATTATCATGTTGCTGGTGATGCAGGGGAGTCGCTGGCTCGACAGCCAAACTGGACTCATCCACGGCTTGCTGCTCGGGGCAGCCTGTGTCGTCACCCATGCCGTGTGGTCGATGGCACGCACGTTTTGCCGCACACGCCCACAACAACTAATTGCAGGAGTCACCCTTGGGCTGTTGCTCATCTCAAATAATCCGTGGGTGCAACTCGGTTGTCTAGTTGGGGCGGCAGTTTGTGGCGCGATAATCCATCAGCAACAACCGTTACTCACCTCCGCCCAAAACTCAGTGATTACACGTACCCAAGGCACAATTTTGCTGGTGTGTTTTGCTGGGCTGGTACTGATTAGTACGTTCTTCACGCATCCGTTGAGTATTTTGTTTCAATCGGGGGCACTGGTATTTGGGGGTGGGCATGTGGTACTGCCACTCATCCAACAACGGCTAGTAGCAAGTGGTGCCATGCAGAGTACGCAAATCCTCAGTGGCTACGCAACCGCCCAGTTACTGCCAGGGCCGTTGTTTGCCATTGGAGCCTATGTGGGTGGGGTCGCTGGTGGGTATTCATGGGTGCAAGGGATTCTTGGCATCATCGCTATTTTTTTGCCAGGGTTGTTGCTCATCATGGGAATCATGCCGTGGTGGCATCAGATTCAGCAACAGGTGTGGGTGCAACGGGCGTTACGTGGGGTCCAGGCCGCCGTGGTGGGGGTGCTGGCAGCAACGCTGTGGGATCCTATCATGACCCATACTCTTACAGACATTGTCAGTATTGCAATCTGGGGGATTGGGACCGCACTATTAATCCAATTCAAATGGCCAGCCTGGGTGATTACCGGATTATGTGCCTGCATCGGGCTATTCTTTATGCACACATAATCATTTCGCAAAAACACTTATTATCTACACAAAAAACACCCTTTCAGTGCATTGATTCTGCACTGAAAGGGTGTCTTGGTCAGGCTACGGCGCCTTTGGTGCCGGAGTTTTGACATCAGGGAGCGGGGTCGGCTCGATGGGCAAGGCACCAAACCAGCCTTCGATGGTGTCGAGCGCACTATCACTGACGAGATACACCTTGGCGTCACCAACATGCTGCACGTAACGTGCACCACCACTGGGGTTACGTGACCCAACCAACAAGGTATCGATTGGGTTTTGGTCTTTGTCGATAGTGACGATTGTAAATTGAGGTGGTACCAACCCATACGCTGACAAATCACTCGATGTCGGCGTAATCACGCTGGTCGCAGTCAAGTTTGCCACAGCAGCCACTGCCGGGCCAATCACGATATTGTCACCCGTCAACTGCTCAGGCGCCACAATCTGCCAACCATTGGGATAGCGGGCAACCTGCACCGTGTTGTCTGTAGCGTTGCTAGCGGTCAGTGCAAATACCGTTTTTGAGTCGGTGTTAGTAATGGTAATCGTCGCTGGTTCAACGATGGAGGTATCGCTGGCAGGCTCGGGTACCCAATAGAGATACCCGCCCACCAGCACACACAACACCGCCAATACCATCGTCATTCGGACGTTCATATGACCCTCTGTATACTAACGGCGCCGCCACCACACTGCAATCCCGGTGACGATAAAGAGTAACGGTAAACCAATCACACAACTATAAAAAATCAGCGTGCTTTGGTCATTGGTCAAAAACACCTTGCGGTCGATCGGGGCAATTGTGGGCACTGCAATCAATGATTCTTGCGCCGTAGCCCATGCTATGGTATTGCGGAACAAGGCGGCGTTGGCTTGGGCGTTTTGGATGTAGCCATTGGTGACAAAATCAACGTCACCAATGATTGCCACCCGCATTTTGGTGGGGCTTTCGAGCATATACCCAAAGTTCAACGGGCCTTGGGCATCGCTCTCTTGTACTTCGACCTGACCATCAGTAAACTTGGTGGCTGCACTACTATTGGCACTACTACTCAAAAACACCCTACGCGTCACCTGCGGCGGCGGATTGCCGATTTCTTTGATACTACGTACCGAATTAAACACACTCGCTTGCCCCGTCATATTGCGGGTGATTTCGGTATAGGGGTATTCCAATACCGCAGGTGCAAGTGGATTGCCTACTTGGGACTGTTGATCGATGATGATATCGGGTTGCCATTCGAGACCCCAGACTTGCATCAAGATATCAAAAGGGGTAATACTCAACGGATTGGTCATCAATACCATCCGCCCACCCTTGTTGATGTAATCAAGCAAAATCTGGAATTCTGATTGGGTAAACGCATCTTGGGGATCTGCCACCAACAACAAGCTATTTGACAACGGAATCGTCGTCGAAATGGTCAAATTGATTGGTTGCACATTAAAATTGTCTTCGCTCAACACCACCTGTAACTGACTCAATCCATTGGGGTCAGTATTGTCAAGGGAGCGTTCACGATGCCCCGTCAGTACATAGACAGTGGTCGGTGATTCTTGCGATACCTTGAGAATCGCACCGGTGATTGCTTTTTCGTCACTCGCTGTCGCCTGCATTTTGCGACCTGCATACTTGACCACAATCGTCCCGTAGTTGGCAATGTTGTCGTTTTTGGCGGCGACAGGGTCGGTATCAGGGTCGACAAAACGATAACTAAACTGCGGCGACGCAGCCACATATTCTTTGAGGCGGCTTTCGACATCACTTTGGAGGGCTTTGTCTTGGGCACCGAAATACCCTACCACTTCGATGGGTTGCGTCAAGGCGGCCACGATTTGTTTACTCTGTTGCGAAATCGAAAACGATTGGGTGGCAGTCACGTCGATGCGACGATGAAAGCGCACGGCCAGAATATTGGCCATCACCAGCAACGCCAACAACAATATCGTCATCGCGCTTGCATTGGCGCCATAGCGTAATTGACGCAAGCCCAAAAAAGCCCGCATCCGTTGGATCAATGTCTGCATTAGCGATATCTCCGTGTTTCGAGCATCCGCGTCGCGATAAAGAGTGCCCCAATCGTGACACTCACGTAATAGACTACATCTTCAAGGTTAATCGCACCGCGTGCAAAATCATTGTAGTGCGCTGGCATTGAAAGATAACTAAGCACCGTAGCAGACCCCGTCGCAATGTTGCCGGCTGCTTCAATCAACCAAAGCAACAACAAAATACCAAATCCCAATACCGCGGCCACAATTTGGTTTTCAGTTACTGCTGACGTCAACGTCCCAATCGCCATCATGGCTGACGTCAACAAGATTAGCCCCAAATACCCCGTCATAATCGGACCCCAATCGGGTGAACCACCGACCCGCCACAAAATAAATGGGAAGTAAAGCGTACA
>DBCF01000074.1 GCA_002292925.1 Roseiflexaceae bacterium UBA965
GCAACATTAGCAGCAAATTGCGCAGGGCGCTACGACGTGACGTTGGTGTGTGGTGATGACATTCCGTACGATGACACGTGGGATCGATCTGGTGAGGTAGCGCGGACTATTTTCCAGAAGCAAATCATCGCCGACCTCACGATGCGCCACATCCCATACCACCTCATCAGCGGCGATATTCCCACCCGGATTGCCCAGGTGGCGCAGATACTGGCGCAACTCCCTGCACGCCCATAAAAAACCGGTGTGACCGTAGTAACGGTCACACCGGTTACCTACACTAGGCACTTTTTAGGCTTTGGGGTCATCGAGGTTGCGGTATTCGCCACGCATCGCCAGCCAACGCACTTGCACCACGTCACGCAGATTGCGGATGGCATCGCGGATGGGGTCGACCTTGGTTTCGACGCCATAATGCCATACCACCGGCAATTCGGCCACGCGATAGCCCCGTGCCACTGCGAGGTAGATGATTTCGACATCAAATGCCGTCACCGCGGCACCTTGAATGACGGGGGCGTCAGCGCCATAAATACGGGCACGGTGAAAGAGGTCTTGGGCGACCACGGTACGAAAAGCCTTAAAGCCACATTGGGTGTCGTGAAAGTTACCCATCACAATCAACCGTACGATGGTATTAAACACACGCCCCATCAAATGCCGGTGGAACGGTTCGCCTTCGCGGTGGGCACCTTGGCCTTCACGCGAGCCAATCACGACGTCGTAATCTTGCTGGGTAAAAAACGGCAACATGCGGTCCCATTCTTCGATGGGGACGGCCAAATCGGCGTCGCACATAAGCACATAGCGCCCACGGGAGGCCAGTACACCTGCGCGTACTGCAAAGCCTTTGCCGCGATGATCGAGGGCCAGCAAACGCAATTGTGGCCATTGTTGAGCCGCAATCTGGACAATCTGGGCGGTGTCATCGCTACTGCCATCATCGGCGACGATGACTTCGACATCGAGTTGGGTATGCGCCGCGTAGGCTTGGACAGTAGCCAACGTCGTGGGTAAGCGCATATGTTCGTTATACGCCGGGATGACAATTGTCAAAAGTGGCTGATTCCCTGTCATCATCACGCTTCCTCACTCCCCATCAACAACATCAACTTGGTACTATCTACCGGTGTCGGAATTTGGGTCCGTTTCGCCAAAAACAGCCCTATATGCCCCCAGGCCGCCAATTGGCCGCGTAGGCGAGCCCGGGCTGCCTGCCCACGAATATGCCACAGCGCATCCGCAAAAATCTGGATTTGGCGCCACAGCATAATCCAAATGTAACGACTAAACAAGGGCGCCGGGATATTTTTGAGCCAAACCAATGGGAAGTTACGCCCACAATAAAAACTCGCCAGCGCGCCCCCACCCGTGGCACTCAAGCGGTGATAGACAATCGCGGTTGGTACAAAAATCGTGCGCAAGCCGTGTAAGCGGGCGCGCAGATTTAAGTCGACATCTTCGCAATACATCCCCAAATCTTGATCAAACACCACCCCATCCACGGCCAATTGATTGAGGGCACTGCGGCGATAGGCGGCAGCCCCCGCGCACGGCCCAAATACTTCTTGGGGCTGTTGGAATTGGGGGGCATCAGATTGCCAGACCCCGCGATTGCCCGGAATACCATCAATCCGATAAAAGTCACCGGCCGAGTGGATAATCGTGCGGCGATCAAACAGCATCAATTTGCTGGCGGCAAAGGCGTATTCAGGATGAGCTTCGAGGGCGCCGATTAATTCGGCCAGCCAGATTGGGGTGGCTTCGGTGTCGTTATTGAGCAACACGACATATTCGCCAGTGGTTGCAGCAATGGCCGCATTACAGCCCGCCACAAAGCCTTGGTTTTGAGGCAATACGATGAGGTGTACATCGGGATAATTGGTACGTACAAATGCGACCGAATCATCGCTCGAGGCATCATCGACTACCGTCACCCGCATATCGGCGTGGCACGTCTGGTGTTGCAGGGCGGCGAGACAGATTTCTAAGTGGGAGCGCCCGTTGTAATTGGGAACGATGACATCAATCATTGCCACGACTCAACCTACCGTTTCAACAAATGCCTGTACGGCGGCTTGCCACGGGCGCAACCGAATCCCCATTGCCGCACCCACATGATTGGCGAGTGGTGTATACAACGGCACTCGCCCAGGGCGCGGGTAATCGGCCAGAGCCATTGGTTCGAGGGTGACGTGATGACGCCCAGCGGCAGTCAAGGCAGCCTGCGCCAAATCATACCGCGAACATGACCCTTCGTTAACCAGATGGTAGGTGCCATAGGCGTCGCTGGTAATTAATTGCGCCAAGGCTTGTGCCACATCGCCGGCATGGGTGGGTGAACCGATTTCGTCGTTAACCATCCGCAAAACGGGACGGTCATTAGCTAGACGCAATACGGTACGGATAAAGTTCCGTTCGCCCCCAAACAGCCACGCCACGCGCACCACATAGAGCCGATCGACGAGCTCCCGGGCTGCGAGCTCACCGGCGTATTTGGAGCGGGCATAGGGGTTAATCGGGTTGGCGATATCGTATTCAGCATAAGGATGGGTAGCAGTACCATCAAATACTTCGTTGGTACTAATTGCCACCATGCGGGCATTGCTCCGGCGGGCGGCTTGGGCCACCCAGCGGGTGCCCAAGGCATTGATACGGTAGGCCGCATCGGGGTCTAAGGTACAGCCATCGACATTAGTCATGGCGGCGGCATGGATAATCACTGCGGGGCGCAAGGCCGCAATCACGTCGGCAGTTGCAGGTTGGCTCAATTCAATCTCGGCATGTCCCAAACCCACCACATCGTGGTGCGGTTGAAGGTGCGCCACCACGGCACGTCCCAATTGGCCGTTGGCTCCAGTTACTACAATCCGCATGACGTCCCCACCTGTCATAATTCTCTCATTATGGTAGAGCATCATACCGTGCACGTCAACATTAAGCCTACACCGATAAGAACCTATTTATTCCGTCATACATACCAGAAACAACGTAAATACTCCGGCACAACTGCATCATATTGTATGGGAAAAATAAATTACATAGACAATTTACATACGAACACAATATTGCATGGCGCGTGAAGAAGGAGGAATCGTGAAGTCGGAAGGATGAAGTGAAGTCAGAATTCAATCGTCCGATGGCAATCTGACGAGATTCCACACATCCTCCTTCATCTTATGGGTTTGGTGGTGGCGGTGGCTCACGAGGAACCGAAGTAGGCTTCGGCTTTTTGGGAGGTACCGCAGTATCCGTAGGAACCACCGTATCGGTGGGGACTGCAGTCTCTGTCGAGATTACCACCGTGTCGGTAGGAATCGGCGTATCGGTGGGAATCAGCGTGTCTGATGGGACGGTGGTTGCAGTTTTTATCCGTGTCACAGATGGGCTAGGCGTATTCGTGCTGACAGCCGTCTGTGTGGCAGTAGGAATTACCGCCGTTGCAGTTGCACTCGCAGTTACCGTGGGAATGGCGGTTGCAGTCATCGTTGGTTGGGTTTGATCGGGCACATTTGCTTGGGAATCATAAATACCATTGTCATTGCTATCGACATTAAATGTCACCGTCGCCCCATCGGCATTTATTTGGGTTACGGTAAATACCACACGACCTTGTGGGATGGTGGTGTTTGGGGCCGTATAAATGTAATCCGTTTGTTGATTTGAAACCCGCACTTCGAGATCATAACTACTTGAGGTTGCACTTTTGATGGTGTAGGTGTTCGTTTGTGGGTCAAAGGCAATCGTGATTGGATTGTTGGCGGGCACCACCAGATTAGTCATTTGGGTGGTATTGGCCGTCTGCGTACTATTGTTGACCGCACCAATGTAAATGGTAGGGTTGGTTGCACTGGTGCTATTGATTTGGATTGCACCAACGGTATCGCCAAAATACAAATCACTCACACTTGTGTTCGAAAGGGTGAATTGGCTGATTTTGACGACACTGCCATTCCCATAGGCACTAATAGTAAAGGTATTGGTACCAGCCTGTTGGATCTGCAAGGTGACGGTGATACCCGCAGGGATAGTAAATACGGGTTGGCCATGGGTGTCCCACACCGATGGTGCACCCTTAAAAACCGTCACACTCGCACCTGGGATTTCGTTGATTAATACGCCATCTACGTACCCCAACCGGTCGCCGTCAGGGGTAACAAATACAGTAGTGGCAGCAGGTTGGGTGACAGCAGCCCCCGTGCTCGCAATCATAAAAGTGCGATTCCCTTTGGGGGCCGCTTGGGTCGTCGCATCACAAAAATCACAGTTTTGCACTTCGAGGCGAGGTTGGGAGGGGGTGAGTTCGAGCGAATGACTGTCGGCATCACCTTCGTACATTGCGCTGGCATCATTGGGGTCATCTGAGGCAGCATAGTACCATTTTTCGGTGGTCAAATCGACGGTAATCGTACGTAATTCTTGGGGGTAGTTGTTGTCGTAAATGTTGAGCCCCACCATATTGTTGCCCAAATCGACAATCGAGACTGGTGTCACGGCGTGACCACCACTCATATCGCGCATGTAGATTCCGACGGTATAAAAGACGGTGGCGGTTGGGCCTTGACGGAGTGAATCGGCGAGAAGTTTGATGAGTTGGCTCGGTTTGGCACGGATGATGTTGGTGTACGTGGGCATGGTACGTTGGGTGGCCCACCAATAGGCGATTTCTGCTTGGAGGCGTTGATTTGATTTAAGTGGTAATTGGTCGGTTTTGGCGCCCCCAAACATTGTTGGTTGCAACAAACGATGGAACAAATGCAGACTCGTGACGGCCATTCCTTCGCAATGCCCACTCGCCATGGCCGCGTTGACGTCGTTCATCCACTGCAATACCGGAGGGGTGACAGTACAGTCGTTATTGGTGATACGGATGCAGGCTTTGTCGCCAAACAATCGACGCATGTCGTTGGCGTTGAGATTGACAATGTCAGGGGCACTTTCATAATTTTCAAATGAAAAACCATCAGTTTTGACGTCAAAACCACTGTCTGCAACGACGTCTGCGGCATTGACCGGAACAATAGTCGTGCTACACGCGGTGAGCATTGCACTTGTCAACAATATGACGCATAAAAAAATAGTCGCCGAGAAGTAGCGTGACATAGATATACTCTTGAAAAAGCTAGAATAGTATAATTATAACAATATTTTTATCTATGCCGGGGGGGCGCCATGAAATGACGCCCGAAGAAAGAGGAAGTTAATTTGTTATTCGCGGCCCACATTCCAGCGTAAATAGGCATCGATAAAGGGGTCGAGTCCCCCATCGAGGACTGCTTGGACGTTGCTGGTTTCGTGGTCGGTGCGATGATCTTTGACCAAGGTGTAGGGATGCAAATAAAAACTGCGCATCTGACTGCCAAAATCTGCCTTTTGGAAGGCACCTTTAAGGCGATCGCGTTCTTCGCGTTGGCGAATCAGCTCGCGTTCGAGCAGGCGCCCGCGTAACACCTTCATGGCAGTTTCTTTGTTTTGGATTTGCGAGCGTTCGTTTTGACAGGTGACGACGATTTGCTCGGGAGTGCCAGGCTTGTAGGTTAGGCGTACCGCCGAGTCGGTTGTGTTGACCCCTTGGCCGCCATGACCGCCAGCGCGGTAGACATCGACGCGAATGTCTTCGGGTTTGAGGGTGACTTCAGGGGCATCGTCGACCTCGGGGATGACTTCGATCAGGGCAAATGAGGTTTGGCGGGTGTTGGCCGAATTAAACGGCGACAGCCGGATCAGACGGTGGACACCTGCTTCAGCTTTGCAGAGACCATAGGCATAATCACCACGGATTTCGAGGGTGGCGCTTTTGATGCCAGCTTCTTCGCCCATGGTTTGGTCAACCAGGTTGCATTTGAAGCCTTTGGATTCGGCCCAGCGGGTGTAGGTACGCAACAACATTTCGGCCCAATCGGCGGCATCGGTGCCCCCCATGCCCGCTTTAATCGCCAAAAATGCGTCACGGTCGTCGTAGCGCCCACTAAGGAGCACTTCGATTTCGAGTTTGTCGACATCAGCGAGCAAACGTGCGTATTCGCTGGTGATTTCGTCGTTGAGGGAATCATCGGCGAGGCTGAGGAATTCAGTCAAGGTGTCGAAGCGGGTGTGGACGTCGTCCCAGCGTGCTATTTCGGTTTTGAGACGGGTCAGGCGTTGCATGATTTGTTGGGCGTTGCTGGGATTATTCCACAAATCAGGGTCAGCGGCTTGGTGTTCGAGGGTAGCAATTGATTGTTGGCGTGTATCCCAGTCAAAGCCGCCCACGGACGCTCTCAAAGCGCGCCCGTAGGGATTCCAATTCTGTTGATGTGATGGTCATAACACCCTTTTTTGGGGTTGGGTGACGTTTGTGCGCCACCCAACCAATCTGGACAATTGTCTTTAGTGTAACACGCCTGCGAGGGCGGTGATTTTTGGCATCAAGGCGGCGAAATTGTCGAGGGTCAGTGATTGGGGTCCATCTGAGGTGGCTTTGTCGGGGTCGGGGTGGACCTCGATCATCAAGCCATCAGCACCGGCTGCCAAACCGGCGAGTGCCATTGGCGCCACCAAATACCATTTGCCAGTGCCGTGGGAGGGGTCGACGATGATGGGCAGATGGGTGCGTTTTTTGGCGAGGGCCACGGCATTGAGGTCGAGGGTATTGCGGGTGGCGGTTTCGAAGGTACGAATGCCCCGCTCACACAAAATCACGTTGTGGTTGCCTTGGTTCATGATGTATTCGGCTGACAGCATCCACTCTTCGAAAGTGGCAGACAAGCCTCGTTTGAGCAACACTGGGCGCTGTGAGCGGCCTACTTCTTCGAGGAGCTGGTAGTTTTGCATGTTGCGGGCACCGATCTGGAGCAGGTCGGCGTATTCGGCTACCAAAGCGACGTCGGTGGGGGTCATGACTTCAGTGACGATGGGCAAGCCGGTTTCGGTGCGGGCTTTGGCCATCAACTTGAGGGCGGTTTCGCCCATGCCCCGGAAGCTATAGGGCGACGAGCGGGGTTTGAAGGCCCCACCACGCAACATGTGGGCGCCGGCCTTTTTGATGGCGTAGGCGACGGTCATGATTTGGGTTTCGGATTCAACCGCACACGGCCCGGCCATCACGACGGATGAGCCGCCACCGACCAACACACCACTGACGTCGACGATGGTGTCACGGGGGTGGAATTCGCGGGTAGCGAGCTTGTAGGGGCGTGAAATCCGCACCACTTCACGCACGCCGCTCATACTTTCGAGCATTTCTTGTAATTGCGGGGGGATGGGGGTGCCGACGATACCGACGATGTTTTGTGATTCGCCGACGGTGACGCTGCCACGCAGGTTGAATTCGGCGATACGGGCAAGTACGGCGTCGAGGTCTTCTTTGGGGGCGGCGTTTTGCATGATAACAACCATGATTGAACTCCTTGTATAAGCAAATAAACTACTTGTTCTTGGCGCGATCAGGGCGAAGGACGGCAGCGCCAGCGAGGTATACATGGGTGATATCGGCTTGGGCGACTGTCGTGTTCCAATGGATGATGAGGCGAATGCAGGATTGTAGACTGCCGGGGATGTTCATTTCGTGGGTGCACATCAAGGCGGTGTCAGTCCAGCCGATTTGCCGGGCGGCCACGGCGGGGAATTCGGCATACAAATCTGCTGTCGTCGTAAACCAGACACTAGCGACATCGACTGCTTCAATGCCGTTGGCAGCAATAACGGCCTGCAGGAGTTCGGTGGTAGCCGCCAAAATTGCCTCACGGGTATTGGCGCTACAGGTAATGGCTCCACGCACGCCACGACAGGCAATGCTCATACGAAGCTCCCTTCTCTCATCTTGATCCGCGTCCATGCACGATTGCAGTATCTGACCGAAAATCCCAAAACAAAACCGGCGGAGGCTGGTGCCTCTCGCCGGTATTCACGTTGGTATCGTGGGTTCATCATGGCGAAGAGACCGGTCTCAATTGTGAGCCGGTAAAGTAATACCCATAATAGTTGTTGCAAAGCTGCACACGACAGGTCATGTCTATTACCTTCACCAAAGAACATTGCCCTATGCTACACCGAATTACTGGTTTCGTCAAGTCTATGGGCACAGTGTTGCATTTATGCTACTGCTATGCTACAATTCACTACGTTGTTTGGGCGATTAGCTCAGTTGGTCAGAGCGCATCCTTCACACGGATGAGGTCGGTGGTTCGAGCCCACTATCGCCCACCATGTACCACCCCTACGGGGGTGGTTTTTTTGTCGCTACTACCACTACTTTCTCGAAAATCTCCCCTCGTGATTGGTGAAAAATCAATTACTTTACAAAATATCATACAATTTTGCACGATTTAACGTGATTTGTATATATACAAATCTCCAAAATACGCTAGAATACTACTATCTGTAGAAAAGTCTTCATAGGGAGAATTCGGTATGCGTATCAAGATATATATCACCGTTATGTGTCTCATGTTGAGTGGGTTATGGTTGACACCAGCGTATGCAACGGCTCGTTGTTTTACCGAAACAAGGTATTGCATCGATGGCGCAATTCGTACCTACTGGGAAGCACACGGCGGGCTGATGGTATTTGGGTTGCCAATCGCTGCCCAAACCCAGACCACTATTGACGGCGCACCGGTGAGTACGCAATTGTTTGAACGGAACCGGATTGAGTTACACCCAAATAACCCAGCCCCCTACGACGTCCAATTAGGGTTGTTGGGCAGTGATTATTTGTTGCATACGACCGGTGCCCGGGTTGCCCCTGCAGGTACGATTAACGAAGTCGACAGCACTGGGGTCGCCAAATCAACGCGACGCGATTGTCAGTGGTTTGCCACCACCCAACAATACGTATGTGGGGATTTTTATGCGTATTGGCGCAAATACGGTATTTCCTCACGGAGCCGTGGGCCATTTTCGATAGCCGAAAACACGGCGCTTTTTGGATTGCCCATTACGGGCGTATATCAAGAAACAATCCGTGGGCAATCGTATCAAGTGCAATTATTTGAGCGGGCACGCTTCGAATATCACCCCGAAAACCCCGCCCCATATCAGGTACAATTGGGATTACTGGGATCAGAAACAGTTCAACAATCGCCAGTATCGCCAACGATTACCGCGGAACCGACTATCACACCGATTCATACCACACCGTTCGTGGTAGCCGATTATCTCAATACGGCAGGAATTTTACCGCTTAAAGAATTGTTTTGGTTCCGCAATAATATGCCTCCCTACGGGTATTGGAACAGCAATGATGCCGCAGACATTACCGTGGTTATCCGTGATATCACCTATGCAGATATATTAAAAGGTCACAAAGCACCAACGGGCATGAAATATGTCATGGGCACGGTTACGGTAATCAACAATCGTGCCAGTGGTAGCGCATCATGTCGTGTCCATTATGCTGATTTAGCGCTGATTGATCTCGAAGGTGGTTGGCATTACAGTGACAAAATAACTACCCAAATCGATGATCCACTCAGCTACAAAATCGTCGAACCAGGGTTGCGTGTTGGTGGTCGAGTCGCCTTTATGGTGCCCTACACGAGTGCCCCTGGCCAACTTGTGGCCCAATTTACCAATGAAAAACCCACCAGCGTCGAATTACGTGTCTGGCCACATACAAATTAAAGATGTGACACATCATGATGAATGACAATGAAATCGCACGCCATGTCGGCTACCTGCTCCGTTCCTTCCGACGCCTCGTCGGCCAAGATTTAGTGCCCACCCGTGGTGATCCATTACTTGACGCCCAACAACTATTTACCGCGCCGTTTGTGGTGCTGTCTCATGGAATTGAAGCTGACCCCGTTTTGAATTACGGTAATGCCTTGGCGCTGCAATTGTGGGAAATGAGCACGGCCCAGTTTTGTGCGACACCGTCACGAATAACCGCGGAGTCAACGCTCCGTGACGACCGCCAATACACCCTCGAAACCGTGGCGCGCCAAGGTTTCATTACCGGCTACTCTGGGGTACGAATAAACTACAGCGGTCACCGATTTTTGATTGAAAACGTCGTGCTCTGGAATGTGTCGGATGACGACGGCAATCATATCGGTCAAGCAGCCTCGTTTGATCAGTGGACGTTTTTGCACACGTAAAAACCATCCTCTACCGGCTATTACTGTACATCGCTATTGCCTTGATTGCCTCAAACACACTGGTGAATGCAATTCACCAGTGTTGCTCCGTGCTATAATCGCCCCACAGACCATTTTTTAACCACAAAAGGAACATCGCTATGAGCAGTGCAACGATGCAGGGGCTCGTTTATCGTGGCCCACGTGAGCGGACCCAGATCGAAGAAGTCGCAGTACCCGCGCCAGAAGCCGGTCAGGTATTGATGAAGGTCGGTGCCGTAGGGGTGTGTGGTACCGACATCCATGTCTGGCAAGGTGATAACCATCAAATGCCGGGACCGCGCATCCTCGGCCACGAATTCTCTGGCGTAATCGCGGCCGTTGGCGCGGGTGTAACCGAATTCGCCGTGGGCGAACGAGTGGTATCTGAAACGGCATCGTGGGTGTGTGGCATTTGCCCCTATTGCCGCGCTGGACAGTACAACGTCTGCCCCAACCGCAAAGGGTTTGGCTTTGGTGCCGATGGTGCTATGGCCAATTATGTGATTAGCCGGCCAGGAATTTTGCACCGCATCCCCGCCCATGTGCCGATGAGTCATGCCTCGCTGACCGAGCCTGGGTGTGTGGCCTATAACGCCATCATCGAAAAAAGCCGGCCCCGCCCAGCCGACCATGTGGTGGTAATGGGCCCCGGCCCGATTGGGTTGATGTGTATTGCGGTATTGCGTTTGGCCGGGGTGGCGCGCATCAGCGTCGTCGGCTTGCGCCGTGATGGCAATCGCCTCGAGCTCGCCAAAAAAATGGGTGCCGATGATGTGCTCGTCAGTGACGAACAAGACGTCGTGAGTGCTGTCCTCAATGCCGGTGATGGGTTTGGTGCCCATCTCGTCGTTGATGCCGTGGGTGTCTCAAAAACCCTCGACCAGAGCCTCGACATGGTGCGCCCCAATGGCCAAATCACCAAAATCGGTTGGGGACCGGCGCCAGTAGGCTTTAGTATTGACCGCCTCGTCGCCAAAGCTGCCACCTTGCAAGGGTCGTTTAGTCATTTGCATGGCACCTGGGAGCGCATCCTCGCATTGATGGGCACCGGCCAAATCAATGTCGCCCCCCTCGTGACCGAATTTGATTTGCTTGATTGGCACGAAGGCTTCATGGCGATGGAAGAATTAGCCATCCCCAAAGCCGTATTGCGCCCCAATGGAAATATCGAATAACTCGTACGCACAGGGTGTTTCATGAGTATGAAACACCCTACTTTTGGTTTTATAGAGGTATATATCCATGTCAATGCATATCGGTCAAAACCCGATCGGACTCGCCGCCTACAGCTTCCCGTGGCGCTGTGGCTTTGCTGGTGCGGGTACTGCCCGCGTCTGCCCGCGCCCGTATGATGCGCATGCGTTACTCGAATTGGCGGCGTATCACAATCTGGCCACCATCGAAATCCCCCTCGACATCATCAAAGACACCACCCCTCACGGCCTCAAAGAATTCCGCAAGCGGGCTGATTCACTGGGGATTGCGCTGGTGCTTGATGGTGCCGTCATCGACGAAACAATGCTGGCTACCTTGATCCCAGCTGCTGCTGCGTTAGGCGCTCCATTGGTGCGGGTGATGCTGAGTGGTATGCTTGAGGGCGCCCGAGCCACCTTCCCCGGCGGCTGGGAGGCCCATCTGGCCAAACAAATCGCCGTCTTGCAAAAAATGCGCCCGTTGGCCGAACAATACAACGTGGTGATTGCCCCCGAAAACCACCAAGATCTCAATAGCGCCGACTTAATTCGCATTTGCGACGAAGTGGGGGGCGCCCATATTGGCGTGACCCTCGACGCCGTCAATCCGTTGGCGGTAGCCGAAGACCCCATCGCCTTTGCCCAAGCCTTGGGTCATCGCATCGTGAATGTGCACCTCAAGGATTATTTCTTTTATTTGACCAATCAAGGCTATTTGCTGGTGCGCAGTGCCCTCGGCCAAGGAGTGCTCGATTTACCGGCCTTGTTTGCGGTACTGGCGACCCATGCCCCCAAAGCCACCTGCAACATCGAGTTGGCGGCGATAAACGCCCGGCATATTCGGGTGTTTGAGCCAGGCTGGTGGCAAGGCTACCCCACCGCCTATAGCATCGAAGCGCTCCGGCCATTGTTGGCGTTTGCGGCAAAGCATGTGCGTAGTGCTAGTGATGATTGGCGCACCCCGTGGGAACGCGACGAAGATGCCTTGGCACTTGGTGCCTACGAAGAGACCCAGTTTACCCAGAGTGTGGCCCATTTGCGCACGTTGATACCAGCTACCAAAGGGAATATACGATGAGCAACCCATTTGATTTGTTTCGGCTTGACGGTCGTGTAGCGTTGATTACCGGTGCCTCTGGCGGACTCGGCGAAGTCTTTGCCAATACCTTGGCCGCTGCCGGTGCCGATGTGATTTTGGTGGGGCGGCGCGCCGAACCCCTGCAAGCCCTCGCCGACCAGATTCAGGCCAACACGAGCCAGAAGGCAACGATTTATACCGCCGATGTCAGTGACAACGCCCAAGTCGAGGCGATGGCGGC
>DBCF01000016.1:0-276 GCA_002292925.1 Roseiflexaceae bacterium UBA965
CCGTTACCAATACCTACGCCAATCTGAGTGGCGCGTTGGTTGTGTGGCAGTGCATTGATTCGACCAAGTGCCAAAATTGTGCGCTTAATGGGTGATTTTAATGCATTGTGCAGTTTGGGCGGAAGTGATTTTAATGTACACATGTGTGTATTGATGCGTTCGAAATTGCAGTCTATACGTTCAGCGTGCGTATGTCACACCAGCGATGCAACAAGTGTGGAGTCGTGCCCCATCACGTCATTCCATGACCACGGTCGGGGAATCTCCTCGTGCGCG
>DBCF01000016.1:354-1152 GCA_002292925.1 Roseiflexaceae bacterium UBA965
GTGCGCGCACCCTGCATGGAATGACGCTAGGGGTGGAATTTTGGCGTAGGTATTGTATTACTGCAATAATTGAAACATACCTGTATCGAGAAAATGCCGGAGCCGCAACTCCATGCGCCGACAATATTCCGGTACAAATTCGCGCTCTTCGTGGCTTTGTGACACAATTAAATCATTAAACAACAAGATACCCCGCGCCATCAACAAAGCCTCAAATTCGGCGCTACTCACCGTTGGCATTGCAGTCACGCTGGTATACCCCGCCAACACCTGTGATTCGGCGCCGACAATATCACGCAAGTAATAACATGTGACGGCCAAATCTTGGATCGGCCACCCCATACCCGCATCATCAAAATCAAACACGCTTAATTGCCCTGCATGCCACATCAAGTTATAGGGGTGGATGTCGCCATGAATTGGCTGGATTGCAAAGCGGTGCGCGAGTTGTGCGTAGACGGGCGCAATGATTGCCATCGCTTCAGCCAACAATTGGTAGAGCACGGGCGACAATCGTGCATCATCCCCATGCCGTAAATTATCAGGGCTATTCATGAATATCCCATCGACACGCGGGAATGTTGCGCCGCCACTCGGGCGCCAATCCTTGCTGTGTTGATGAAGCAGCGCCGTTACACGCCCAATCTGCGTCAATTGTTGACGCGCTGGGCGCTCCCCTACGATCCGCCCTGGCAACCAGCGCGCCAACGTCGCGAGGAGTGTTTTTTGTAATGGGGGACAATCAATGCGCGCAGCAAACGCTCCAGTGACTGTTTTGGCTGGCGTTGGCACATTGAC
>DBCF01000016.1:1330-12339 GCA_002292925.1 Roseiflexaceae bacterium UBA965
AATTGCGCCAAGGCAGCGCGAGCAAATGGGCGGAGCACCGCAAGTTGTCGGCGTTGGGGTAATTGATCGTAGGTATTTTCCATTTATATGCTGTCTTTCTATTAGCGTCAATCAGCACGACGCAATGCGCATTACATTCATGAGATTCCTTTTGTCGTAATAATATCAGTAATTGGTAGTTTTAAACGAACAAGGATTATCACATGGCAATTGCAATCATCGTTGCAATTTGTTTGCCATGGGTGTTGAACAATGGCGGCAGTAGTGCGTGGGTAGGTGGGCTGGTAATTATCTAGCTCTTTTTTAGTAGCTTGTTTTATGCGCATCTTGTGACGATGCAAATCTATCATCGCGTCGACCTGCAACTCTAGTCCGCCGATTTGGCACGCCCACCATTCGGCATGGACGAACACCACAGTCATACGTTATTAGCCGCAGAGGATGATTCTCTGCGGCTAATGACGTATTATATGCTTTGCCCTTTAAACTGACTCATATACAGATGGTGATATAACCCGCGTTGTGCGAGCAACTCGGCATGGTTGCCTTGTTCGACAATCTCGCCACCGTTGATGACCAACACTTGGTTGGCGTCGCGGATGGTGCTCAAGCGGTGTGCAATTACAAAGCTCGTGCGCCCTTCCATCAGGCGCAACAACGCACGTTGGATACGCACTTCGGTACGGGTGTCGATACTACTCGTCGCCTCGTCGAGAATCAAAATACGCGGATCGGCCAAAATTGCCCGCGCAATCGCCAACAACTGGCGCTGACCTTGGCTCAGATTGCTGGCGCGTTCCGACAGTTTCGTGGTGTATCCGTGGGGCAATAGCCGAATAAAGTGATCGGCATCGGCCATTTCTGCCGCGCGAATACATTCTTCGTCACTGGCATCGAGCCGACCAAAGCGGATGTTTTCGAGGACAGTATCTGCAAACATAAAGGTATCTTGTAATACCAAGCCGAGCTGACTCCGCAAACTCGATTTGGGAATGTCTTGGATATCGATGCCATCGATATGAATGCTACCGCCACTAATTTCATAAAAACGACTCAACAAGTTGATGATGGTAGTTTTGCCTGCACCGGTCGGTCCGACCAAGGCAAACATCTCGCCCGGCTTGGCCACCAGCGACATATTTTTGATAATCGGCGTCCCTGGATCATAGGCAAATTGCACACCCGCAAAGGCCACGTCTCCACGGAGCACAATTGGAGTCGCAGTCGCCACGGCGCCATCGACTTCGGCAGGTGTGTCGATGATTTCAAAGACGCGTTCTGCACCAGCCAGCGCACTTTGGATGGCGTTGTACATGTTGGCGATTTGCCGAAGCGGATTGATAAAATTTTGCGCATAGATAATAAACGTAGCAATCACCCCTACCGTCACCAACCCACGCAACGCCAACCAGCCACCGAGACCAGCCAACACGATGATAAAAAAATTCCCCAATACACTGGTCAGCGGCATCAGTAGTAGTGCGTAGTTGTTGGCAGTAACACCTGCAGTGTAGGTGGCTTGGTTTTGCTGGCGAAAAGTTGCGAGCACGGATTCGTTGCGACCAAAGGCCTTGACCACTTTTTGACCGCTAATTGCCTCTTCCATCACCGCATTCAGGTCACCCATGCTCCGCTGTAAATCACGAAAGCCACGTCGTGTATACGTAGCCACAAAGCGGGTAAACCAAAACATGATTGGCACCACCACCAACGCTGCCATTGCCAACCACACATCAAGCGCAAACATCGCCACCAAAATACCAACCAATGACAACACGCTGGCAATCAGCGACGTGACGTTCTGTGATACCGCCTGATTGATGGCATCGATGTCGTTGGTCAGGCGACTCATCAGTTGGCCTGCGGGATTTCGATCAAAAAACTGCATCGGTAAGCGCTGCAGATGCGTAAACAAGTCCTGCCGTAACATTTGTAGGGCCCGTTGTGATACGCTGGCCATCACGCGTCCCGCCCACACCTGAAAGATGTTGCCGCACAAGTAGGTGACCAGCATTAATCCTGCAATATAGGGGATTTCGGCAACACGATGCGGAATAATGTATTTATCGATTGCCATACCAATCAAATATGGACCGAGCAAACCCAACAAAGTATAGATAACGACTAGTACTAATGCACCAATCAACCCCCTACGAAACGGGAGTAGATAGGCCACCAGGCGCCGTAACGCGGTGCGGACATCGGTGGCTTTTTCGATGCGCCCAATCGCCATCGGATGCCGACCTTGCATGGCGGCACGGGCACTTGTGTGTACGTCTCGTTGTGGCGAAGAATGCGTCATTGTTGCTGTCCATTTCCATCGTTACACATACGTGATCCCTTATTCCCGACCAGCCAACCCATTTTCCTTGACACCATCACCGAGCTGGCTGGCATAAATTTCTTGGTAAATCTCGCTCTGCTGCATCAGTTCGCGGTGTGTTCCCTCGGCCACGATACGCCCTTGGTCGAGCACAATGATTTTGTCTGCATTGAGCACCGTGCTAATGCGTTGCGCCACGATGAGTGTGGTTTGCTGATGTGCCATGGCTGCAAGCGCCGCTTGGATGTGTGTTTCAGTTTCTACATCCACTGCACTCGTGCTGTCGTCGAGGATGAGAATACGCGGCTGTGTCAAAAGAGCACGAGCAATCGCAATGCGCTGTTTTTGACCACCCGACAGATTGACACCGCGCTCTTCGATGTGCGTATCGTATCCATTCGGCAGTTTGGTCACAAAATCATGCGCCTGGGCTGCGTGGGCTGCGGCGACGATGGCTTCTTCGCTGGCATTTGGCGCACCATAGCTGATGTTTTCGCGCACCGTACCCGAAAACAAAATCGTTTCTTGCGGTACAATCGCAATCTGTTGCAACAATGATATGTGTGCTACGTCACGCACATCGACACCGTCGATCCGTACGCTGCCCGCTGTCACATCATAAAAACGCGGCACGAGATGCACCAGCGATGTTTTGCCCGCACCAGTCGCCCCCAAAATTGCCACCGTTTGGCCGGGCGCTATCGTCAAATCAATGCCATCAAGCACTGCCTCTGCGTTTTCGAGATTATACACAAAGCGTACTTTGGTGAACTCGATCCGCCCTGCGGTCTGTCTCGCCAAGGGCTGCGCATCCGTGCGATCAGTGATTGTGGGTTGCATATCAAAGACTTCGTTGACACGACGTGCCGAAGCAACCCCACTTGCCCAAGTATTCGACAGCATGGTCATCATCACTAATGGAGTCATGGTGGTCAGCAGGTAGTTGGTAAAGGCAATAATCTGCCCAACCGTCATTTCTCCACGAGACACACTCAATCCACCCGACCAGATGACCAGTACCATGCCAATATTGATACAAATTGTCAAAATAGGCATCATCAATGCCATAAACTGCATGACCGAGATCGATGTATCTGCGAAATCTTCATTGGTGGTCATAAATCGCTGTGCCTGTGCATCTGCCCGCACAAAGGCCTTGATGAGGCGTGCCCCAGCGACATTTTCTTGCAATACCGTATTGAGAATATCGAGTTTTTGTTGCATCGTACGGTAAAGTGGCTCCATACGCGACACAAAAAACACAATAATCACACCCGTTACCAACAGCAATGGCAAAAGTTGCAACGCCAACGTTTGACTGGTAGTAAACATCAAAATTAAGCTACCAATCATCATCATCGGTGCGCGTGTGCCGATGCGCAGGTTAATCTGAAAGTAGCGCTGGACTGCCGCCGTGTCGCTGGTGAGTCTCACCAACAACTGCCCGGTGCGCATACGATCGAGGTCAGCAAACGACAAAGACTGGATTTTGATGAACAACGCCTCACGCAAGTCGCGTGCCACTCCTTCGCCGACCTGAATCGACGTCAAGTTGTTGCCAACAGCAACAAGCACACTCGCGAGCGAAATTCCCACCATGATGAGCCCTGTTTGGACCACCACGTCTTGATTATGATTGGCAATACCCACGTCTATGATGTACTCAATCAAGCGCGGAATCGCTAAATCGAGAACCACCAGTGCCGTCAACAACACAAAAGCCGTCACCGCCGACTTCCAATACGGTTTAGCAAAACGCATAAGCGCATAAATGTCCTGCATGTCCGTTACTTTCTCGTATTCCTAAAATCGTCAACAATGCGCACAGTATACTCTTTATTTAATCACCGCAAATTTCATGTAACACTACATTCACACTACCTGCAAATCGTATTCGTGCCCACAATGATACTTGTCGTTACGGAGCAGTCATTGCAATCTATGTTCCTTTTGTAGTGCACATAGATGGCGTTTGTCGCTATAATGTGTATACCAATACTTACCGTGTGCAGGAGAATTGATTGCACGGTTTGATGCGGTATGGGAAGATATGTTGGTTATTGGCATGTTCTGTGACCAGTAGGCTTGTCTCTACTCGTCGTTCATTAGTCTTTGCTGCGTCTTTAATTGATTTCTTGGTACTTATCGTTTCTTTCATAATGAGGTTAATCACATGGCAATTGCAATCATTGTGCATGGTGGCGCGTGGGCCATCCCCGATCACGAAGTCGCCCCCCACCGACATGGTTGTCGCACCGCCCGTGATGCCGGTTGGCAGGTGTTGGCCAATGGTGGCAGTGCCATGGATGCCGTCGAAGCGGCCGTGCGCATCCTCGAAGATGACCCCACGTATGATGCCGGTGTCGGCTCGGTCCTCAATCGCGGTGGTTTTGTCGAACTCGACGCTGCCGTGATGGAAGGTGACCTGCTCCACTATGGCGCCGTGGCGGGTGTCCGTCGCATCCGTAACCCGATTTCACTCGCACGCCACGTCCTCAACAGTCCCGCCGGGATGTTGGTGGCAGACGGGGCTGAGCGGTTTGCCAAAGAGCGCGGGATTCCGTTTTGTGATCCCGAAGATCTGATTGTCGACCGTGAGTTTCAAATTTATCAAAAACTCATCGCCACCTACGACAGTAGCACAGATAGTGGCGCAACCGCCCCTCCAGGGGAAGTGGTTGCTGACATCGTCCAGGGCGGTTGGCCCAATCGCCCTAGCGACACCGTCGGTTGTGTAGCCATCGACACCAACGGCTGGGTGGTGGCCGGTACCTCAACCGGTGGCACTGGCCACAAATTGATTGGGCGAGTCGGTGATGCCCCGTTGCTCGGTGGCGGATTGTATGCCATGAATGAACTGGGTGGGTGCTCGACCACCGGTTGGGGCGAGTCAATTATGCGCATTTTGCTCGCCAAAACTGCCGTTGATTACCTCAGTGATGACTGTCATCCCCAAGACGCCGCCACCAAAGCCATCGAACGCCTCGCCGATCGGGGCAAAGGCATTGGTGGTTGTATTTTGCTTGATCGCCATGGCCGTATCGGTTGGGCATTTAATACCCCACGGATGGCGCATGCCTGGCGCACTGCCGATGGAAATGATGGCGACGGCGTTTAATTATCTCGCCAAGACCACACACTGCATATTGCCGTTTTTTCGCACTAGTATGCGCCAAATACACGGGCTGTGCTATACTATTAGTGTCTGTTGTGCCGTAGGGGATTGTCATGAATTCGTTTGATCTCGTAAGTCTCATCGTGGTCGTGATTGCACTCCTCCTTGGTTTTTTCCAAGCAGCAGTGCGTATGATTATCATCACGATTATGGCCTACATTGGGCTCGTCATTGCAGGCCTATACTTTCAAACTATTGGTGATTGGTTGCATTTAGCAGCCAACATCAGCTTACTCGAGAGCTATAGTTTGGCCTATATTGCCGTATTCGTATTATGTATGCTGACACTCAGTAGCATGGGTGTTTATACCTTTCGTTTTTTTCGGGGCAATACTGAATCCCTGGTGAATCGGACACTCGGCTTTGCATTTAGCGGGATTACGACGCTGTTATTAATCGGGGTATTTGCACATTTGCTGTTGATATTGCCGATAGATGGCACATCAAGTGAAGTCCGTTCGTTGATCGGTGCGGATACACTGCGGACTGTCGCTACGGCACGATTTGCGGCGCCATTGGGTAACGCGGTGGCACCACTTGTACTCCAGATGCTCGATCCTTTTGTTTTTAGTGATATCAATCAATTATTTTCTATACCAACACCATAATGAACATACCACAACATACGCTTGCAACCCTAGAATTCCCGACGATTCGAGCCATGCTGGCTCGCCATACCAGTTTTTCGGCGTCACGCCAGCTTGCCGAAACCCTCGAACCAAGCATTGATGCCCATATCATCGGCATCGGACTCACACAAACCCGCGAAGCGCGGCATATCCTCGACGAAATCCCCGACCTCACCATCGGGGCGGCTCGCGATGTGCGCGATGCCGTACATTTGGCCCAACGCGGTGGGGTACTCGATGCCCTCGTCCTGCGTGAAATCGCCTATACCCTCAGTGCGATGCGCCGACTACGCATCACCTTCAAAAAAATCGACACCAAACGCATCCCCGTCCTCGATGAATACATCCAACAGTTACCCACCCTCGTGCATATCGAAGAACGCATCGACCATTCCATCAACACCGACGGCGAATTGCTCGATAGTGCCAGCCCCAAACTTGGCTCGTTGCGCAACGAAATCCGCACCACCATGGCGCGGGTCCAAGAGCGCCTACAACATATTGTTTCGTCGGGCCAATACGCCGATGCCCTCCAAGAAGCCATCGTCACCGTACGCAATGGCCGCTATGTAGTACCGGTCAAAGCCAGCCACAAACGGATGGTGCGCGGATTGGTGCATGACCAATCAGGCAAAGGTGTCACCCTCTATATCGAACCGTTGGTGGTAGTCGAACTCAACAACAAACTGCGTGAACTGCAACTCGATGAAGCTGACGAAATTGCGCGCATCTTGGGGGAATTGTCAGATATGGTAGGTGCCCAAGGCACGTTTATTCGCGCCGGAGTATCAGCCCTCGCAACCCTCGATTTTGCCTTTGCCAAAGCACGCTTTGCCGGTCATCTACGGGCCAGTGAACCGGTCATGATTGATGTGCTCAAAGGCCAAGATCCCGAAATTAAGCTCGTGAAAGCCCGTCATCCCTTGATTGATGCCAAAGTGGTCGTCCCAGTCGATGTGACCATGCCCCACCAAACCCGGATTTTGTTGATTACGGGGCCCAATACGGGTGGCAAAACGGTATCGCTCAAAACTACCGGTTTGTTGTCACTCATGGCGCAATCTGGTTTATTTATCCCGGCAGCGGATGGCTCGATTTTACCAATTTTTGGGCGGATTTTTGCGGATATCGGTGATGAGCAAAGCATCGAACAAAGCCTGTCGACGTTTTCGTCACATATGACCAATATCATCAAAATTTTGCATAGCCTCGATAACTTCGTTGATCCGGCACCCTCTCAAATCAGAGCGGTAGGCGTCGAGCAATGGCAACCGATTGCGCCGGTATTTGCTGATGATTTGCCCGTGCTGATTTTGTTTGACGAGCTCGGTGCTGGTACTGACCCCATCGAAGGGTCGGCGCTGGCACGGTCCATCATTGCGCATATTTTGACGCGTGGGGCGTTTGCAATTGCCACCACCCACTACGCCGAACTCAAGGCCTATGCCTATAGCACACCAGGTGTACAAAATGCGTCGGTCGAGTTTAATACCGAAACGTTGTCACCAACCTATCGCCTGTTGATTGGTGTGCCAGGGCGTTCTAATGCCTTGGCCATTGCCACACGCTTGGGATTGGATGTGGCCATCATTGATGCAGCGCGCCAATCGTTGCCTGATCAAGAATTACACGTCGATACGCTACTGGCCGCCATCCAAAAAGAACGCCACGATACTGCGCAAGCCTTACAAAATGCCGAAAACTTGCGCCGTGAAGCAGACAATTTGCGCCAGCAAATGCAGGCCGAACGGCAGGCCATGGAAGTGCAACTCGAAAACGAGCGCCAAGCGGCCCAGCAACTCATCGAAGCCGAAGTCAAAGCGGTGCGGGCTGAGTTACGCCGGGTACGCGACGATGTCAATCAGGTGTCGGTATCTAAAAAATGGATGGAAGAAGCACAGCAACGGGCCCAAGACGCCCAAGTCAAAGCCAGCGAACAACTCGCCAAGCAACGTCGCCCCCAAGCCCCTGCCCCCCAAGTCACCCACGCAGCACCCGCGCCACGGCCGCTCCAAGTGGGGGATGCGGTGTTTGTGCCGTCAGTGAATTTGACAGGGGATGTGGTGTCAATTGATGAAGTCGATGACAGCGCCGAAGTGCAAGTTGGCGGATTCCGATTGACCGTCGTCCTCAGTGAGCTCCGCCCTGGCCAACGCAAAGAAACCAAGCCCGTCATGGCGCCACGCACCACCAACATTCCTGCAGTGCCCGACGTGGCACTCGAACTCGATGTGCGGGGATTGCGGGCGGTAGACGCCTGCGAACGCGTCGACCGCTACATCGATGATGCCTGCCGTGCCGGATTGCCTTACGTACGGATTATCCATGGCAAAGGGCTCGGTGCATTACGCCAAGCACTCCGCGACCAACTCAAAGCCCAATCGCAAGTGAAATCATTTGAAGGTGGCGGCGCAAGTGGCGGCGAAGGGGTGACTGTTGTACACTTAAAGGAACGGTAGCGCGTCGGCTCCGCCCGCGTGCGTTTATTCCCATCGTTTCATTCGTTACAATTCATCACATCACCATACCGCACTCGTTTTGTTGGAGGTACTGCGTGTCTCAAACCATCATTAATGTATTATTGCTCGTTGCACTCATACTCCCCTTTGTGGGGGCACTCGTGTTGCGGATTCTGAGCCGCATCGCAACCCCACAAGTCACCGTCGTCGTTGCCGCAATTACTGCGATAATTATTGTGAGTGCCGTACTAAGTTTGGCGAACATTAGTATTGGTAGCCTGCGGATCGCAAATCTCACCTTGCTCCTGCCGGTTGCACCAGCTGTTGATCGCCCCGTTGATATATCGAGTGATATTCTCGATGCCGAACTCAATAGTGATAACGGCACCCCAACAGTTGTCCCCGATGTAACCATTACACCGAGTCCCACGATTGTGCCAACGGTCATGCCTACCATCGGGATTAGTGATACCATCACGCTCACCGATACCACCACGCTCACTGATACCACTATACTCACCGATACCACTATGCTCACTGATACTACCACTTTGACTGATACCACTACATTGCCTGATACCACCACAATTGCCACCCCCGAACCGACGACAGCGGCACCAGTAGCCACTGCAGAACCGACGGTGATAGCAAGAATCACCGAAGTGTCGATTCCAACGGTATCCGTCAAAACACGGAAATATTTCGTTGAGCCAGGTGATACATTACTCTCGATTGCAGCCAAGTTTAATCTCACCGTCCAACAAATCGAAGACGTAAACCCATATCTACAAAATCCTGATAATCTCATCGTCGGACAGGAGCTTGATATCCCATGAGCGAGCCACTCCAACTAACAATGACGACATCGATTCGTGACACACTCGCAGCCGCCCAACTCTATCAAACCACCACCATGAAGCATCGCATCTATCAAGCGGTCGCAGGGGTATTGTTTGTACTCGCCCTTTGGCAGGGGTTTAGCACGAGCTTTGGTGGCAATCAGCTCATGTTGATTGTCATTGCATTATTATTGGCAATCGATCCCGTGCCACTCATCTTGATGGTGATGAGTAGTTTCAACAAACCAGATGCCACGACGACCCTGCATATTGACGACAATGGCGTCACGCGTCTGCTTGGTGAACGTACGGCGTTGGTACCGTGGGCGAAACTCAACCGGATCATCGAAAATCAGCGCTATGTGTTGTTAGTAGCAGGATCATGGAATTATATTGTGATTCCGCAACGATCATTTACCACGCCGCAACACAAATCAACATTTGTCCAACTGATTAATACGCATCTCAAGGTTAGCAAGTAATGCATCGCTGGGTGCTCACAATCCTCATATTGATTACCATTAGCATGGTTGTTGCCGCCACACTGCAAGTGTGGCGGTTAACACAAGTGGCAGAAATCACGCCGACCACCCCAGCGACAGCCACCAGCAGTCCCAGTACACAGCCACCACTCACGATGACGATCCAGCCTAGTGCGACCCCTCCCGCTGCCGCCACACACACAGCCACGGTCACGGTATCGCCCACTGCAATCCCTACGCCGACCCCATTCCCAAGCCCCCAAGCCTACATCGCCTATCGTGTCCGGAGTGGTGACACACTTGCCGTAATCGCCCAAGCTAGTGGCAGTACTCCGGCGTATATTGCGGCGTTCAATCGTTTTAGTGGCGAGCCAGAAACATCCCGGCCATTAATCATCCCCCAGCTCGATGCCAAAGCGAGCACCATTACCAGCCAAGCTATTTTGGTGCAACGGGGCGCCAATCGATCTGCGGTAGCCCTGACATTTGATGCCGGTGCCGATAGCACACCCACCACCGCAATCCTCGATACATTAGCACTTCACCATGTGCACGTGACATTTTTTCTCACGGGAGATTGGGTCCAAAAAAACCCTGATTTGACGCGACGTATTATCGCTGATGGTCATGAAGTCGCCAACCATTCCCAGACCCATCCCGATTTTCGCCAACTCGATGATACCGCCATTACCAGCGAACTGCACCAGATGGCACAGGCGTTTTTTGATGCCACAGGTATTTGGCCGGCACCCTACTTTCGCCCCCCCTTTGGTGCCTACGACGAACGCGTCTTGCGCACCGTCATCGCCAACGGCTACTTGCCGATTTTTTGGACACTCGATAGCCTAGATTCGGTCGGCGAAACCAAAAGTGCCGACTTTATCGTTGATCGCCTCACCAATACCCTCGCACCCAACCAGCTCAACGGCGCGATTTTGCTCTGTCATATCGGCAACGCATCGACGGCCGAGGCATTACCACGCATCCTCGACGAATTTGCCAAACGGGGCATCATCGTCACGACTCTTTCACAAATTCTCTAATGGCCATGTGTTATTGATGTTTTTTGCGCATTAAAATCACCTATCAATGAAAAAATGCA
>DBCF01000196.1:0-34279 GCA_002292925.1 Roseiflexaceae bacterium UBA965
TCAATGGTGGCAGGTGGCTTGGACGAGATATCATAGACCACGCGATTGACGCCAGCCACTTCGTTGACGATGCGATTACTGACATGCGCCAAGAATTCGTAGGGCAAGTGAGCCCAATCGGCAGTCATGAAATCTTCGGTGGTGATGGCACGCAAGGCGACTACATCGGCATAGGTGCGGCCGTCACCCATCACGCCCACGCTTTGGACGGGCAAGAGCACGGCAAAGGCTTGCTGGGTGGAGCGGTAGAGGCCTTTGGCACGCAGTTCGCTAATAAAAATATAGTCGGCTTCACGGAGCACATCGGCGCGCTGGCTGGTAATTGGTCCGAGGATGCGTACGGCCAAGCCGGGGCCGGGGAAGGGGTGGCGCCAGACCCAGTCTTCGGCGAGACCAAGTTCCATGCCGGCGGCGCGCACCTCGTCTTTGAAGAGGTAGCGCAAGGGTTCGACTAGGGTCAATGTCATGTCGGCAGGGAGCCCACCCACGTTGTGGTGGGTTTTGATGGTGACCCCTTTTTGGCGGTCGGGGGCTTTGCTTTCGATGACGTCGGGGTAGAGTGTCCCTTGTGCCAAAAAGGTAGCGCCGTCGATTTTGTTGGCTTCACGTTCAAAGACCCGCACGAATTTTTCGCCGATGATTTTGCGCTTGCGCTCGGGATCACTGACCCCGGCCAGGGCGTCGAGGAACTCGGCGCTGGCGTCGACGGCGATGAGTTTGATGCCCATTTGATCGCGGAAGGTGTGGATGACTTGTTCGGCTTCATTGAGGCGGAGCAAGCCGTTGTCCACAAACACACAGGTGAGGTTTTCACCAATCGCTTTATTGATGAGCAAAGCGGCTACGGCCGAATCGACCCCACCCGATAAGCCACAGATGACTTTGCCGTCACCCACTTGGGCTTTGATACGGGCGATGGCGTCGTTGACAAACGACGAAGCTTGCCAGGTCGGCTCGGCACCACAAATGTCGAGGGCAAAATGGCGCAAAATCGCTCGGCCATGGGGTGAATGGACTACTTCTGGGTGGAATTGGATGCCGTACCAGCCGCGGGCTGCGTTGGCCATGGCGGCAAAAGGCGTGTTTGGACTGTCGGCGAGTGACACGAACCCCTCGGGCAAGGCTTCGATGTGATCGCCGTGGCTCATCCAGACGGCTTGCTCGGTCGGTAATCCGGCAAACAAGGGGTGCTGGCAATCGGCGGTAATGGTGGCGGCGCCGTATTCACGTTGGTCGGCACGCACTACTTTGCCACCGAGGGCGTAGCTTTGGAGTTGCATGCCATAACAGATGCCGAGGATGGGAATGGTGCTGGTGAGCAACCATTCGGGCAACTGAGGTGCGCCTTCGTCATAGACGCTAGCCGGTCCACCTGAAAGGACGATGCCACGGACATCATGCTGAAAAACGACGCTAGCAGGGGCGTCGTAGGGAATGAGTTCGGAATAAACACCGATTTCGCGCAGGCGGCGCACAATTAATTGAGCCGTCTGCGAACCAAAATCGAGCACAGGGATGCATTGAGTCATGGTAATATATCCATATACAGCTTGTATATCCAGCCAATTCGCTGATACCCTACTTGGTGTGGGTGCGACAGTGCGTGCACAGCGCGGTTTGGCGTGGATGAAAATAAATACTACACAAAATTATAACACGGGGGCAGGATGGAACTATATTTGTTGCGCCATGGTATTGCCGAAGATCGCAGTACATCTGGCGAAGACGCCCACCGCGTCTTGACTGCGGCAGGGATTAAGCAGATTACACATACGGCATTGGCGATGCAGACGTTGGAAATCACCCTCGATGTGATTGTGACAAGTCCGTTTTATCGTACGCGCCAAACGGCCGACTTAGTTGGGCACAATTATCAGCTGATGCCAGTGGTTGATAATCGGGTTGCACCCGGTTTTGACGATAAAAACCTGCTTCATATTACCCAACAACTCCAAAAAAACAGCGTATTGTTTGTGGGACATGAGCCCGATTTGAGTTGGATTGTCTGGACGTTGATTGGGCAACGCATCAATGTGCCACGGGCTTCGTTGATGCGTCTCGATTCTAGCCCGCGTGGCTGGCAACTGATGTACAATCTGTCACCGCAGGCTCAAGCGGCACTGTTGAAGTATTCTTGATCACGGCAATCGTCTGATACACACACAACGCTCCTCGTTTTGCAGACGAGGAGCGTTGTGTGTTTTGCGTGCAGGATGATTTGTCGGTTATGGCGCCCAGACAATTGGTGACTGACTGTCGACTTGGTCGGTGAGTTTTTTGTTGGGGGTGCCTGCGCGGGGCCACAACCACAATTCACCCGCTTTGTCGGCATATCCGTATTCTTCGCTGGGGGGGATGCCCGGTGACCAGAGCGGGGGGAGTACGACGGCGAGGGCTTTGCCGTCGGGTTGCCAGGCATGCGCTTGGGCGCGTAACTGGGTTTCGCCGATTGCAGTGCCGGTGGCACTAAAGGTCCCTTCGGGGAGGTAGATGTCGCGTTTGCCGGCAAAGTCAAACAAGGCGGCATCCCAGACGTCCCAGCCACTCAAGCCGCGGGCATCGCCGACGTCTTGGGTGCTGAGTGCATAGGTATCTCCGGTAGGGCTGATGCTGGTGTAGCGGGCCCAGCCGGCAAAGCTGTTGAGTAGGGTTTGGGTGCCATCACGGGCATCGACTTGCATGAACAAATTGATGTCGACTTCGACGCGCATGCCGATAAATACATGGTACAAAATCGACTTACTGTCGGTACTCCATACGGGGCGATAGAGCACCAATCCGGCCTTGGGGTCACCGGTATCTTTGCCATCGGCAGTGACAGGGTCCCAGCCATTGGCGCCTTGGAGATTAACGAGGTGGAGTTTGTTGCCCGCCGTAAATCCACTATCGGTTGACGAGGCATCGGCGCGACTAGGGCGGGTCACATAGGCGATGCGTTTGCCATCAGGTGATACGGCAGGATCGCAGCCGTCGCCGATTTTTTGTTCTTGGGGATTGGCGAGGGTACGCATGGCCACGCTGGCGTCACGACAAAAGGTCGCCCAGGTCAACCATGTGGTGGCGCGGGCGGCCTTGGTTGGGCTACTGGCATACAAAAAACCACTACTGTCGGGGAGCCAGGCGATGGTGGCAAAGGTGCGTTGGTCGTCGGTGAGTTGGGTACTAGTGGTGGTGGCCCGGTCGATGAGCCAGAGACTGTCGAAATCATTGTGTTTAATGGCGACGATGTTTTTGCCATCGGGTGAGACGGCAAAGTCGATGACCCCCGCCAAAATCGGGCGGATGGTGGCATTGACGACACTATAGGCGACGAGGTTGGTTTGTTGGAGGAACAAAATTTCACCGCCACTCGGCATTGGTTGCAGGGTGGCTGCGGGTGTTTCGGTGATTGTCGTGGTGAGCGTCGGGGTGAGTTCGGCAATGGTGGGTGTGCTGACATCGCCGACCACTGGTGTGTCGGTGCTTGGGGCAATGGTCGGCGTTGCGTTGTTGCCTTGGGGGACGGCACAACCAATCAAACTCAGTACCACGAATCCAAATAAAAGTATGCGGCGCATAGGGGAGCTCCTTTGGGTAGTCAACGCGTTGATTGCGGCCATATGCGCCGCATGGCGGCGACGACAAAGGCAATACTTAGTAGCCACGATTCAATAATACACAGGATCCAGGTAGCAGGTAGGGTAAAGGTCACCCCTTTGATGGTTACCTCGTGCATCCAGATTTGTTGTTGATGGATGGCAGTATCAGTTAAATACATGGCAATAAATGGGTGGGTTGCCAGACCGATGTTGGCGACGACATCGAGTACCGCAGTATCATTCAAAAACTGCGCCCAGATGGTGGGAATGGTGACGGCAAGTAATGGCAACCCAAACAAAAAACTGAGTACTGTCGCCAAGGCAAACCCAATCGCCGTCAAAGGGGTAGTGGCCCGGGTTGACCAATAGATACCGCAACAGGTAAACAACAACACACTGGCACTGATGATGGCGTACATGATGAACAATTCGCCTAAATCGACGCCCCCCATCAAAAACGTCATGGCAACCAGGGGTGTCATGGCACTGAGGAGCAATCCACAATAGGCGAGGGTGGCCAAGATTTTGCCAAAAATAATCGTGCCGGCACTGAGTTGTGAAGTAAGCAACAAATCAAAGGTCTGACGTTCACGCTCACCGGCAATACTGCCGGCGGCCATGACGGGAGCCATGATGGTAAGTACTGCCATGGCTGTGACAATCAAGGTGAAAAAGACCGTATTGCCGATGGTGTTGTTGCCACTTGATTGCCCATCGCTTGACAGATATGAGGCGGTATACACCAACGACGCGGTGCCGGCGACGGCCGTCAAAAAGCCTACGAGCAACCAAAACGCCCGCGGGGTGCGCATCCGCCCACGTAATTCACGAATGAGAATCGGATTGATATCGCGGCGCATAAGCACTCCTAGTTGAGACCTGCGGTGACTTGCAAAAATGTGCGCTCGAGGGTATTGGCTTCGCTGGCGAATTGCTGGACGGGGATGTTGTGTTCGATACAGACCTTGAGCAACTCAGCTTGGGCGGCGTCATCACCAGTCATCTGCACGATATAGCGAGTCGGCAGTTGTGGGTCAACACTGATTGTGTAATTAAAATGGGTAACCAAGGCATACAGCGCTGGGGTTGGGGTAAGGGTTTGAATCACGATTCGGCGTGATTGTTGGGCACTGAGCAGGGCTGTCAAGGTGTCATAGGCTACTAATTTGCCTTGCTCAAGGATGATGAGATGCGTACATAAATCGGCCAAATCGGACAAAATATGTGAGCTAATCAAGATGGTTTTGCCTTGGTCATGGAGCTCATGGAGCAAGGCGCGGAGTTCAATGCGGGCCCGCGGGTCAAGCCCACTAGCTGGCTCATCGAGCACGAGTACCGCGGGGTCGTGAAGTAGGGCGCGGGCCAGGCTGAGTCGTTGCGCCATACCGCGGGATAGACTCATCACCAACGCATCACGTTTGCTGGCGAGATCAACGAGTCCCAGTAAGTCATTAATCAAGGCGGGACGGGTTGCCACCGGGATGTGGTAGCAGCGCGCATAAAAGTCGAGGTATTCGGCGGCAGTCATCGCTTCGTATACCCCAAAGGTGTCGGGCATATAGCCAATCATGCGCCTGACGAGGTGTGGTTGGGTGGTCACAGACACGCCATCAACCAGCACATCGCCACTCGTGGGGGTAATCAAGGTGGTGAGCAGGCGCATGCTGGTGGTTTTGCCGGCGCCATTTGGGCCAATCAAGCCCACTGTGGCACCTTTGGGGATGGTGCAGTCGAGTCCATCGAGTGCACAAAAATCACCGTAGAGTTTGCGTAATTTATCAAATACAATCACGACGACCTCCTCGGTCTGCCATATGAGTTAGGCCATTTCGTTGCGATGGAGCACATAGACCACCAAATCACAGATACCACTCATCATGGTGTGGCTCCGTTCCATGCGGAAGTAGGGCTCCATCAAGCGTTGGTAGTGACTGACCGTGCGGATGTTGTCGCCACGGTCGAGCCAATGCATGGCCCGCCCAAACAGATTCCAAGGGTTTTGGGTGGGGATGTCTTCGACCATCAAAATCGTGCCGTCGTGGCGGAGCACGCGGTGTAATTCGGCGGCAGCCCGTTGCACAAAGGCATCGTCGAGATGATGAAATACGCCCATAATCAATACCGCATCAAAACTGGCATCAGCATAGCCCAGTTGATCGCCACTCATGACACTGACGGCACTACCGTAACGTTTGCGGGCGTAACGCACATAGTGAGGGGCGATGTCGAAGCCCACATAGCGCTCAGCGGGGAAGCTCCGGGAAAATTGCCCCGTGCCACTGCCATAATCGAGGAAGCGGCGCGTTTGATTACCACCAAAGGGCTGTAATTCACGCTCGATGAGTTTATAATCAGCGACGAAACCGAATTCGGCAATACTGCGAAAAATGTTCCATAATACGGGCTGCCGCGCCACCATATTGAGTAGTTCTTGAATCATTTACTGCTCCGTTTGTGAAGTCATGGGGCGTTGCGCCAGACACAACAATGATACCCCAATCGGTAATTGCACGCCAATCTGTAATAGACGTGCTTCTATCCCCAATGCCGTCAAGCCCAGTCGGTTGACAAATGGCGACGGTAATTGTAAATCGGATTGTGCAGAGGCATGCTCCGCACTACGCCGTTCGGTCACCCGTTGAGCCAGTGCCATCGGGAAGAGGAGCGTGTTGATATAGCTTGATTTTTGCACCACAAACCCCGCTGCAGTGACCCGCGCAATCATTTGTTGATGGGTATAGCGCCGTTCGCTGTGTACGCGAGCGTCGTGGTGGCCACGTAACCATTCAAAGGCGGGTAAGCGCAACAACAGATGTCCACCTGGTTTGAGGACGCGCAGACACTCACGCAAGGCCCCGACGTCGTCACGCACTCCTTTGTGATAAATCACTTCGAAGCTGGTAACGAGATCAAACGACGCAGCGCTAAAGGGAATTGCCTCAATTGATGCTTGGGCGATGGGGAATCCTGATTGGGCGGCATAGTGCGCGGCGATGGCCGAATAATCGAATCCCATCGGCTGCCCGTAGTGACTGAGCCATGATAAGTTACCGCCGGTACCACACCCGGCATCGAGGATGCGGCGTGGGGTGGTGGTGGCTGGTAGTGTGCGCAGCCAGGCATCGGCGATTTGGCGCATCCCCACATACCACCACAAGGTATGCTCGACATGGGCCATTACTTCGTATTCGTGCCGTTCCATCCACTACTCCTTGATTGCGCATCACGTGATATATTGACGAATAACAGATTACCACATAGACTGTGTGTATGTGGCCGTATCCATGTAGTATAGGGGGTGGCTATGCGCCTGTCTCCAGCCAAAATTGCTTTGTATGCCGAGGGGTTGGTCGATGTACTCGCCGATACCGATGGTGTGCTGTTTGATTGTGACGATGCCGATTTGCGCGTTGCAATCAACGAAATAATTACTGATGAACTGATGGCCGAAGAACGTCTCGATGCCGAATTGCACGATTTGCTCCAAAAAAACGCCCACTACGAAATCGCCATGCGCCGCGTCAACTATGACGAACTCTTCAAAAAAGCCAAAGCCCAAGAAATTCGTAAACGGGGAATTGTGCTGTAATAAGCGCTATTTATGCAGTGAAAACATCCCACACAACATTGTTGTGTGGGATGTTTGTGTATCGTGACTATTTTCTATAACACGTGCACACCAAACCATGGCCCCACTTGACAGGCCAGCCGGGGCCCATGCCTAGTCTGGACGCGGCATTGTTGGCAGGCCATGCTAGCACACGGCAACGGCGTCGTGGGCATGGCGGTGGCCACGTATTTGCCGCCACGTAGGCGAATTTGGCGAATCATTTGCACGAGCGTGGTGGCCATGGGGGCACTCGCCGCAATAAAAATCTGATCGGCCCAGCGGATGAGTTCGGGCAAGCGCTTTTCGGCCACCCGCAAAATATTCTCTGGCCCGGCCAGATATTCTACATCGGTCGGCAATAATTGGGGTGGCACATACCAATTGGGGGTCATGTCGCCGGCAATCAAGGTGACGCTGGTATGGCGTTGTTGCAAGGCGTTGACCATGCCCAGTAGGCGGATCGTCCCCTCGGATTGGCCGATACACAACGCCGTGCCACGGTCACTGAGTGGTTGCGGTAATTTGCCGTGGGGTCCATGACACCACACACTACTCCCCACTGCTTGCTGGGCCAGCCAGCGCCAGCCGTCGTCACTATGGGGCGCAATCACCAGCCCAATCCGCCCTAGTTTGGCATCGACGATTGCAGGGAAGCTCGAGCGGAGGAGTTGGCGTTGTGGGCGCTGGGGGTCATCACACAACAGTTGCAGATATTGACCAGGCTGCCAGTTGGCGGCAATATTGGCTGCCTCAAAGGCCACCCAGTGCAGGGTGCCGATAGGGCGGGATTCGCAGATGGTCAAGGTGTGTTGGCGCATGCATAAGCCTTTGGATGGCACAATTGTGATTTGTCGTCACTGCCATTGTAGCGGTGGTGGGTTGCACTACGCAAACAAGCGCTGACCCGCAAACAAGGCATGCACGCTGGCGCGCTCACTGTCACTTGGTCCGTGACCATCACAAAAGGCAATGTTGCGTTGCAATTGCTCGGGTACGGCTGCCCCTGTCAGGGTCACGGCGATATCGTCACAAGTCAGACTATAGCGCATGGCTGGTTCGACAAAACCGTGCGGGCCCGGTTGGCAAAGATGGGCGATTTGGGCTTTGCGCCGCTCGGCTTCGGCGAGTAATTCGTGGTCATCGCGCAAAAAAGGTGCCGGCGTGTCTGTCATAATCCCCATCCCCAACGGGCTGCCGTTGATGACCCCGATGTGGTGCGCCCGTGTCAATGCAAAGAAGTCGGGCTCCATCGTCGTGTCAATCAGCATGTAACGACAAAAGGTCAGCATCGTGTCGATATATCCCGTTGTAATATAGGGCACCAA
This sequence comes from Roseiflexaceae bacterium UBA965, assembly GCA_002292925.1. Classification (GTDB taxonomy): domain Bacteria; phylum Chloroflexota; class Chloroflexia; order Chloroflexales; family Roseiflexaceae; genus UBA965. The sequence continues at coordinate 8,514 of DBCF01000196.1, forward strand.
TACCGACAAATCACGGCCATTGACGCCAATGGCGCGTACTTTGCCCGCTTTTTTGAGGTCGAGGAAGGCGGCAATACAGCCATTCATCGCCACCTCAAAGGTGGTTGTTTCGGCTTCGTGGAGCTGGATTAGGTCGATGTAATCGGTTTGGAGTCGCTCCAAGCTGGCTTCGACGCTGGCCATGGTGGTGGCGTAATCGTAGGGGGTGCCCCGCATCACCGCCTTGGTTGCCAAAAAAACCTGCTGGCGTTTGCCTGCCAGCGCCACCCCAAAGCGGCGCTCACTTTCGCCGAGGCCATACTGCGCCGCGGTGTCGAGATAATTGATGCCGGCATCAATGGCGGCGTGGATGACGCGGGTGGCTTGGGCGGCTGGTACATCACCAAACTCATTGCCGATGGCGGCGCCCCCCAACCCCAGCCGCGACACCCGCCAACCGGTACGCCCAAGCGTGCTGTATTGCATACGATCCTCGTTTAGGCTTGTCGGCTACGAATCAATTGATCATCACTCCGTGGGTCGTGCCACGGGGTGACATAACTAGGAGCATGCTGGTAGCGTTGCACCGTGAGGGTGAGGGTTGTGCCACTGCCGGGGGCGAGTTCGACGTCGAGCCATTGACTATCGACGGCGGCGCTATTTTCCCCCCACGTGGCCTGGGTAATCTGATGTTCGGCGAAACTGCCGGCTTGGATGCTGACGGATTGTGGATGTACAGTGTCGCTATTCACCACTGTCAGCGTGATTGTTTTTTGATCAAAATGCGAAACTAAGGCCGATACCCCCTGCGGTAAGCCTGGGCGGCGGCGGTTGTTGTCGTAGTAGCGCACTTGGGCGAATTGCAGGCCGCCGTGTGAGATGTGCATGGGGGCGCCGAGGGTCAATTGCAACAGCCCTTCCACGCAGACGGGGGTCAGCTCTTGCCAGGCATGGATGGGGTCGACGTGCATGTTGATGTTGAGACCACTGATATCGAGGTTGCTGATGTCGTGCCACTGGTGCGGATCACCGATAGGCGAGTACATTTTGGCCAATTGGTCGCTGACGAGTTGCTGGTTGGCGGCCAGAATCTGGCTGGGGTAGTCGGGGAATTGGCCTTGGATGTATTGGAACCACGGCAGGGTGTTGTTGATGTAGTGTTTGCCTGACCCCACGCTGATTTCGTTCCAATCGCTTTGGCGGGGGATGCGCATGACCCGTGCCAAGTCTTGGTCGGCAAGTGAGGCATACCACAGATAAATCGGGTATTTGTGCAACGGTGTGCGGTAGTCGCCCCAGCCAGCATCAAAGTGGCGGTAGGGCACCATAAAGGTGCCGTCGACGTCGCGCCCCAAGGCCCAATTGGCATCGAGCTGTTGGCGGGCGAGTTGGAGCCAAGTGTCGTCGCCAGTCATCAGTAGGGCATTCATACAGGCATTGGTGATGGGCTCGATGATGGTCATAAAGCCGTGTGGCCAGCGCCAACCATAATAGCCGCCCCACCACTTACCGTCGAGGTATTCGCCAACCTGGCCACTGAGCCCCACGTTATCGGGGATGATGCCGCCATTGGCGTCAGCCCGGGCCGCCCAGATGCTGATGTAATCGAGTACCCATTGGCGATGGGCGGCGCTGCCGCTATACAAAAACGCATGGGTAAGCAAGCCACTGGTATTGAGATTGAGCGGTACGTCACCACGGTTCATGCGCTGGTTCATTTTGGTGATGAGGTCGGCATAAATCGTGTCGTCGCTCCAATGACACAAGCGACTAGCAAAATCGGTGTTGACGATGTCTTCGTAGGGTGGCAAATAGTGGTCGAGCACCACGCGGTGGGTGGTCCAGTCTTCGGGGGTGACGACGAAGCGCGGCCCGCGACTCCCGGTCAGCGGTGAGCGGATGAGGTGTAACTCGGGGTCGTAATTGGGGGCGAGCGGGTCAGTGCCGTTATACATGTTGGCGAATTTGGCCGCCCGTTGTTGTTCTTTGCGTTGGCTAGGGTCGGCGAGGCCTAGGAAGTAGATGTACAAATAGCCTTCGCCGTGGTGCATCCAGTCGTAGTAGGCGGTGAATTCACGGTCGATTTGACCGTACTCGGTCCATTGCCAGGTGATGCCGTCCCAGATGCGGCGTGCTTCGGGCAACAACCAATCGTCGCCCCCCAACGTGTAGAGCAAGGCCAGTTGCATAAAGCCTTCGTAGGGGTCGTCACTGCCATCCATGCCCGGCCAGTAATTGCGCCAGTACAAGGTGCCGTCGGGGCGCACATAGCGGTCGACAAATTGGCGGGCAGCGTCGTTGAGCTGGGTGATGAGGGCGCGTTGTTGCAGGGCCCAGGCGGGGGGCGTCATGGGGGTGTCGATACGAATGGTTGGCATGAGAAATCCTTTGCACACAACAGTGGGTGAAGGGAATTGATTAGGCCTATTGTACATGGGGTGATAGCGTGGTGTGGTGGTGAAATTATAGCTCCCAAAGGAGTGGCAAGCGGATCCATTCTTGGGTCTCTTTGGGTTGATTGGGCCACAAGTCGAAGTGGATGTGCATCAACTCTTGCCAGTTTTTGGGGGTGATTTGGCTATCAAACGACCCTTTAGGTTTGGGTTCATCTACTGTGGCCGGCCATTCCTGATACGAAAAAATCTGGAATTCGTGGGCCCCAATGATGTAGTATTTGTTAAATCCGTGGGGGATTTCCTCTTGGCGCAGAAAGTGATAATAGACATAACTGCAGTACATGTCGGGTTTGATACGGGCCAGCGATCCGACGCGTTTTTGGGGGGTATAGCCAGGAGCCCGCCAATGCGGGCCATCGCCCGGCACACCGTCATGGTAGATGTCGGGGAGTTCGATGGCGACCCGTGGTCCATGCACACTTGGCACGGGCAAGAGCATATCACCCAGTAAATGATCCCAAAGAGTGTGCAAGTCGATTGGTTGGGTTGATTCGAGATAGCCATACAAAAGGTTTTCGTGGCGAAACAACGCACCGGTCAGTCCACCATGTGAGGTAATCGTTTTGGTGATATCAGCTGCACGGTAGGTAATTGTGCTGGTAATGATTGATAGGGCTGTGGTCTCTATATAACTGACCCAGAGCTGACGATATATCATCGCTGACCTCCACATAACTGGTTTGTTGAATATATTGTACGTGACGGTGGCGACTCCGCCACGTACAAATATGCAGTATCAAGATTATTCTTGATGGGTGATATTCCCTTTGTACATGGTCAATACGGCTTTGCCACGCATTTTTTGACCAAGTAGGGGGGTGTTTTTGCCCATCGAAAACAACTTGCTGGCTTCGACCGTCCAGACCAATTGGGGGTCAATCACGGTAATGTCGGCGCGGGCACCGGTGCGCAGGGCGGTGGTGCCCCGCCCAAGGAAGGCGGCTGGAGCATCGGTCATGCGCACAATCAAATCCATCAGGCTGATGCGTCCTTGGTTGACGAGCATCAGCATGCTGGCCAAGGCGGTTTCGATGCCGGTAATCCCAGCCATCGCCAAGCGGTATTCGACTTCTTTGTCGACGCGGCCATGGGGGGCATGGTCGGTGGCCACAAAATCGAGGGTACCATCGAGTAGGCCCTGGAGCACCGCCTCACAATCGGCCTCGCTCCGCAGCGGTGGGCTAACGCGGGTGTTGGTGTCGTAGGGAGGGCGGGTGGTGGAGTTGAGTGACATGCCCGGCTCGTTGCGGGCCTCGGCTTGCTCGTCGAGCCAGCCCAGCACCCAACGATCGCTGAGGGTCATGTGGTGGGGTGAGGCCTCGCCGGTGACATTGACGCCCCGGGCTTTGGCGGCTCGGATGAGGGCGACACCCCCGACGGTGCTGACGTGGCAGACATGTAAGCGACTATTGGTGAGCTCAGCCAGGGCGATATCGCGGGCGATACCTACTTCTTCGGCGGCACTAGGGTAGCCGGGTAAACCGAGGCGATTGCTAACGGCGCCTTCGTGCATGCCCCAGCCTTTGCTAAGCACCATATCTTCGCAATGCCCAAAGTAGGGCACGTCGAGCATTTTGACGTATTCAAACACGTTGCGCATCACGGCAGGGTCGCCTACTGGCACGCCGTCATCACTGAAGCCAATCGCGCCGGCGTCGACTAATTCGCGCATCGGGCTGAGCTCTTTGCCGGCTCGCCCAATGGTGGCGGCGGCAATGGGCAGTACTTCGGCGAAGCCGGCCCGGCGGGCAGCGGTGCGGATGTGTTGCACCACGGCCACACTATCGATGGCGGGGCGGGTATTGGGCATACAGGCCACTACCGTGTAGCCACCTGCGGCGGCGGCGCGGGTGCCAGTAGCGATGGTTTCTTTGTGTTCTTCACCGGGCTCGCGTAAATGGACGTGGGGGTCAATGAACCCTGGCGAAATAAGTTTGTGGGTGGCGTCGATGACGGTGGTGCCGGGGGCGGTGCGGACGGTGGCATCGGCGGGGAGTAATCCCTCGAAGCGGGCCGTGACCACGCCGTTGTCGACGAGGATACTCCCCACGCTCATCTGCTGGGTATCGGGATCAATGATGGTGCCGTTGGTGATTAAAGTAGGCATGTGGGTTATTCCTTTGTGGTTATGCAGTGGCTTCGCCAGATAAACGGTACAACAAGGCCATCCGCACGGCTACGCCGTTGGTGACTTGGGCTTCGATGACCGAGCGGGGCGAATCAGCCGCTTCGGGCATGATTTCGACCCCTTCGTTCATCGGGCCGGGATGCATCACGATGGCGTGGTCGGGCAAATTGTCGATGCGGGTTTGATTGATACCAAAGTAGGTGCTGTATTCACGCAAGGCGGGCAACAACCCTGCTTGCATGCGCTCTTTTTGGAGCCGGAGCCCCATCAATACGTCGGTATCGGGGATGATGGCATCGAGGTCGTAGCTGATTTTGAGGGTAGGGAAGGTCTCTTGCCACATACGCACATCGCCAATCAAGGTACTGGGGGCGCACAGGGTGACATTCATGCCACAACGGAGCATGCCCCAGATGTTGGAGCGGGCCACCCGGCTATGCAAAATATCGCCGACGATGGTGACGTTGAGTCCTTTGAGTTCACCCAATCGTTCGCGGATGGTAAACAAATCGAGTAGCGCTTGCGAGGGATGGGCGTGGCGACCATCGCCGGCATTGATGATGGAGCCCTTGAAGTGTTGGGCAGCCAAATAAGGCGCCCCCGATTCGCCGTGGCGGATGACGATGATGTCGGCACCGAGGGCTTGGATGGTGCGGATGGTGTCGATCAGTGATTCGCCTTTTTCGACACTCGACCCTTTAGCCGTCATACTCATGGTCGAAGCCGACAACGTGCGGGCCGCCAACTCGAACGACATGCGGGTGCGGGTGCTTTCTTCATAAAAGACATTGACCACGGTGCGCCCACGCAGAATCGGTACTTGGGGGACGGAGCGTCCGAGTACTTCTTTCATGCTGGTGGCGGCATCGAGCACGTCGATGATTTCGGCTGCGCTGAAATCGTCGAGATCGAGCACATGGCGGCGTTTGCGGTTGGGGGTGGGTACCCACGGCACAAACGGCGAAACAATCGGCATATTACTCATACGGCACCTCGGGTAATCATTACCGCATCATCGCCGCCGTCGACTTCGTTGAGTCGGACAGCGACATCTTCGCTGGCGGCAGTGGGGACGTTTTTGCCTACGAAGTCGGCCCGAATTGGTAATTCGCGGTGGCCGCGGTCGACCAGCACTGCCAGCTGGATGCGGTCGGGTCGGCCAAGGTCAGTCAAGGCATCGAGGGCGGCCCGGATGGTGCGGCCGGTGTAGAGCACATCGTCCACCAGCACGATAGTTTTGCCGGTGATATCGACGGGGATGTTGGTGTATTGGATCTGGGTAGAAGCGCCGCGGATCTCGAGGTCGTCGCGGTACAAGGTGATGTCGAGTGCGCCGATGGGCACCGTACTGCCTTCGATTTGTTGGATGGCTGCGGCGATGCGTTTGGCGAGGGGGATGCCGCGCCGGTAAATTCCCACCAGCACCACATTCTGGACGCCCCCGTTACGCTCGCCGATTTCGTGGGCGACCCGTGCAATGGCACGGCGCACTTCGTCGGCGGTCATGATTTGTCGTTCGTTCATTGACTGCTCCATGCACAAAAAAAGCGCCACCACCCAAATGGGTGTGCGCAAGGTGCGGCAAATCTGCCGTGACAGATGATGGGTTGAATGGTTCGCATCAGTTTGTTGTCCTTTGCAATCTCACGGGATTGCATTAAAGGTCTGCGTCTATGGTACTCCTTTGGGCTATTGCTGTCAACTGGTGTGCCGACAGCGTGTGTTTAGGGGTAAAAAATCTTCCCCGCATCTATAGTCGTGCGGGGAACAGACCGGCGTAATCTCGATTATTTTTTGAGGCGTTGGATTTCGGCGTCGATATCTGCCTCGGTGATTTCTTTGGGGGCCATTGGACCATAGGCTTCACGCCATTGCGCAAATGCCCCGATGCCCATCCCCAAAATCGGCCACATCGGCCAAAAATAACCACCAGGCATGGTAAAGAACCAAATTGTCAACAGCAACAGCGAAACCCCTGCCCAGACACCGAGGTAGTTATTAAATTCTTGTTGTTTTTTGAGACGTTTGCGGATGAGGTTACGGTATTCGGACGAGTCTGGTGCGGCTGAAATTGATGGGTGTTCGTTCATCGTGGGTTCCTTTGTTGGTTTCACAGAATGATATGTGCGTGGACGTTGATAGTTGTGCGAAGGTTGCGTTATTTGTAAGGTATTGCTTGTATGCCCATACCGCAACCGGCGTGACTTATGGTACAATCGGGCGGTGTTGTAATGCCCGTACAGGAGGATTTATCATGCGACCCAAAATTACCATTATCGGCGCTGGGTTTGTCGGCTCAACGGCTGCCCATTGGATTGCCACCAAAGAACTCGGTGACGTGGTGTTGCTCGACGTCGTCGAAGGTGTCCCCCAAGGCAAAAGCCTTGACTTAGCCGAAGCTGCTCCTATCGAAGGCTATGATCTCAAAATCATCGGTACCAACGATTACGCCGACACCGCCAATTCAGATGTGATTGTGGTGACGTCCGGTGCCCCCCGCAAGCCAGGTATGACCCGCGAAGACCTCATCAAGATCAACGCCAAAATTACCCGTGACTGCATCAGCAAAGCGGCGCCGTTGTCGCCCAATGCCGTGATTGTAATGGTCAACAACCCCCTCGACACGATGGTCTACTTGGCGCGCCAAGTCAGTGGCTTCCCCAAAGAGCGCGTGATTGGCCAAGCCGGTGTACTCGATGCTGCCCGCTACCGTACGTTTATTGCCATGGAAACCGGCGTGTCGGTGGAAGACATCCAAGCCATGTTGATGGGTGGTCATGGTGACGAAATGGTGCCGTTGCCCCGCTTCACCACCATTGGCGGTATCCCCGTCAGCGAATTCATCTCTGCCGAACGCCTCGAAGCCATCGTCGACCGCGCCCGTAAGGGTGGCGGCGAAATCGTCAACCTGCTCAAAACCGGTAGTGCCTACTATGCCCCTGCTGCCGCAACGGTGCTGATGGTCGAATCGATTGTGCGTGACAAAAACCGCATCGTGCCAGCAGCCTGTTACCTGACCGGTGAATACGGCCTCAACGACATCTACTTTGGTGTACCGTGTGTGTTGGGTGCCGGTGGCGTCAAACGTATCATCGAATTGCCGTTGAACGACGACGAAAAAGCCTTGGTCAAAGCCAGTGCTGACGCTGTTGCTGGTTCGATTGCAGCGCTTAAAGCAATGGACCTCGACGCATAAATAGCATGATGATGCCACATTCCCCTTATACAACGTAGCGTGCATAGGGGGAATGTTATATTGCGACAATTCAATACAGCTATTAAAAAAATAAGTATTTTTTTGAGCGTATTTCAACAAATATAAAAAATCGTGTACAATATAGAAAGAATAAGTAGAAATTGTTAAGGAGATACGGCGATGGAGCACGTATTGAGCAACGATACATGGCAGGTTGGCGTATTACCTCAGGCAGGTGCATCGCTGGCCTACGCCCGGATTATGCGTGATGGCGAGTGGTGTGATTTCATGCGACCAACGCCAGCGGCTGATTGTGGCGACGCACTCAAATGTGCGAGCTATGTACTCACGCCATGGTCAAATCGCTTGCGTGATGCCCGATTTGCCTTTGCGGGTACGACGTATCAATTGAACCCCAGCTTCCCCGATGGCACGGCCATTCATGGCGTCGGACGCAGTTTTGCGTGGCGAGTAGTCAGTAGTGATGCCACGCATATCGAGTTGCAGTTTGACACGCGTTTGCACAGCGGGGTCAACTTCCCTTTTGCATTTAAGGCGTGGGTTGAATACCGTCTGGACGGGGCGAATTTCAGTACACGGATGGGGTTGACCAATCTCGATTCACAGCCGATGCCGGCAGGATTTGGGACGCATCCGTTTATTCAGCGCACCCTGACGAGTAGTGATGATGTATTGTCGATGCAGATTCCGTGTGAGAGTGCCTATCCGTTGGCTGATTGTATGCCTACGGGGGCTCCACAAGCGATTCCAGCGCATCTTGACTTTCGGCAATTACGCCAAGTGGGCACGGATTTTGCCGATGATTGTTTGACGGGGCGGCAGATTGGTGAGTCGATTGTGTTGCAGTATGGTGCGTCCAATACGCGTATCACACATTGGATGGATCATTTGTACTCCCATGTGGTGTTGTATATGCCCCAAAATCAACCATATATTGCGCTCGAGCCGGTGAGTAACGCCAACGACGGGTTTAATTTGCTGGCGCAAGGTGAGGTTGGTCACGGAGTGTTTGTGTTGGCACCGGGGTGCTCACGCGAAGCAATGTCTGGATATATGGTAGGTGAATAACGAATATGGTTTATACGCGGCACTATTCATTTACTGATATCCATAATTTTCGTGATTTAGGTGGTTATCATACAGATAACGGTCGCATAACTGCCTACAATACGTTTTTTCGGTCTGATTCCCCTCATTTGATGGGGGAGCATAATCAGGCCAAAATTCGTGCGCTGGGGATCGGAACGATTGTCGATTTGCGTTTTCCTGCAGAACAACAAGTGATGCCGAGCCCGTTTGTTGATAACGCAAAAATTGCGTATCACACGGTGCCGATACTAACAGATTTTGGGACATATAACGAGCGCTTACATGAAGGTGTGCCGCGGCTTTATATTGATTTAATTCAACAAAATCACGCCAAGTTTGCCGAGGTGTTTTATAAATTAATTTATGCCGATCATCCTACGTGGTTTTATTGTCGGGTCGGTAATGTACGCACTGGGATTGTTGCCGCAATGTTGCTTGATTGTGTGGGTGTGGCTCATAACGAAATAGTCACTGATTATATGCGTACGGCGTTGTATGTGGCGCCGATTTTGCAAATTATGCGCCAAGAGGAATTGGGGAATGCCAGTCAAGCATTGATGGACGCAACGTTTTGGCCACGTCCCGAAAACATCCAGATGATGTTGTTGTATTTGCGGCAATGTTATGGAGGGAGTGCGGGGTATCTACAGGCGGCTGGGGTTACTGTTGACGAATTACAGCAAATCCACGCAAAATTTACTGTTTGTGCGCACACAATCTAATCCGATTAATGCATCAACTATTGCTGATAATCGGGAGTTCTTTGAAGTGACTCCCGTTGACGGCAATGCGAATCATGAAATCGGCAACGTTGGCACGTGATACTTTGGCGTTTAATGTGCGATTACTCGTATCGACTGAATATTGCCCCGTAAATGAATCATCTGTCATAGTATGCGTGCGCACAATGCTCCAGTCTAATTGACTATGCATGATGCAATCGACATATTGTTGCGAGGCGCGCGCCAAGCGATTGGCACTCGGTGGCAGTAACAACGTACTGAGGCGTTGGGTTAGCACGCTTGCTTTGTTGGGGATGTGGATGTGGGTATCACAAAACCCGACTAAGCGTGCCACACCGTGTTTTTTCATGCCGTGAATCACCGTGGCAATAATGTCGGCGTGCGTCGACTCTGGTTCATCAGCTGCAGGCATGATGGTGTCAATCACGGCATCGGCATGCTGGAATGCACGTTCAATACCGTAGCGATCGCGGGCATCGCCGATAATAACACGTAATCGTTCGTGTGATAACGGGAGTTTGTTTGGTCTGCGTACAAAGGCCGTGACATCGTGCCCCATGGCGATTGCTTGCCGCACCAAATGATTTCCAGTTCGTCCACTTGCCCCCAAAATCACCAGCCGCATAATGCTTGCATTTCTGTTTATGACTACCATACATAGTAGTCACTATCATACATGAAATATGAATATTTGCGCAAATATTTCGGCGCAATTTATGTTGATTTTGACTTAAATGTAAATAATTGAAGATTTGTATACGAAATACCCTCAAATATCTCAGGTATTCTACGATATTGCTGATTAGATTCTTTCGTGGTGTATATATGGAAAATCCATATAGTGAAAAAATAGCGTGTCATTTATCGTTAAAAAATGGAGTATGAGCCATGCCTACCGCACAGCAACGGGTATCCAATGTACAATAGACAGGACAATTAGTGTGAAATCAGGTACATTATGGCAGATTTACGGTGTCAGGCCTGTGGCACTGCAGTAATGACACAGGCGATATATTGCAGTAGTTGTGGCCAACTGCACAAACGCACGCCCCCGCATTGGGTGCGCCGTAGCTTGGATGGAGTGCTTGTGTTGATTCGGGTGCTTGTGTTGATTTGGGTGAGTGGACTCATCGTGCGTGCCGTAATACCGGTTGCATTGTGGGTATCGCCAGCATGTAGTACGCAGTATCACACGATTGCGCTGATTCCCCGTAGCGTAGGGGTGATTGAATCGCAACAGGGATTAGTCGGTGGTCAGGCATTGTTGCAGGCTGGTGATTGTAATCAGCCAGAGTCGGCATGGTATACCGTCACCACCAGCCAAGCCATGGTGTTTGCGGTAGCCAAACGTGACCCCTTGACCTGGTCGGGCTGGATGGTTGCAACGAGTGAAAAAAATATCAGTACTGTGACCCAAATCGGTGTGCGCGGCATGCGTGACGCGATTAATCTGGTGTGGTTTGGCTATCAGTGGGTGAACGATAACTGTATCGGAGTGTTTTGCTAGTGGTAGTGTCGTTGACACGCTGGTATCAGTAATAGAAATTTAGGTAGCATGAAAAATCCAATGTTAGATGTGGCACAGGTGCGGATGGCGTTGCGGCAACTCGATGTCAAGCCGTCACGGGCCATGGGCCAAAACTTTCTTGTCGATGCCAATGCCCTCGCCGCCATCGTCGATGCCGGCGAAATCAGCCCCCAATCGTTGGTAGTCGAAGTCGGCCCTGGGCTGGGGGTATTGACATGGGAATTGGTGCAGCAGGCCGGTGCGGTGATTTCGATTGAATTAGATAAACGCTTGATTGCGCGCTTGTATGATGAATTCGCCCAATTTACGAATTTGACATTGGTGAATCACGACATCCTCAAAAGCGATATTGCCCAAATTACGGCACGGCGCCCATATCGGGTGGTGGCGAATTTGCCGTATGCGATTACGTCGCCGGTATTGCGCCACTTCCTCGAATCCGATCATCCCCCCGAGGTAATGGTGGTGCTGGTACAGCGCGAAGTCGCGCAGCGGATTTGTGCGGCACCGGGGGATATGTCGGTGCTTGCGCACGCCATGCAAATTCGGGCGGTGCCTGAACTGGTGGCAATTGTGCCTCCCGAGGCCTTTATGCCGGCGCCGGCGGTGCATTCGGCAGTGTTGCGCTTGCGCCACCGCGCGGTACCATTGGTACCACCGGCAGATGAGCGCAAAGTCATGCGCGTCATTAAAGCCGGATTTTTGCATGCCCGCAAACAACTCGGCAATAGCCTCTCTGGTGGTTTGGCCGCCCACAATATCCGCATCGAGCGTGACGTCGCCCAACGGATTTTGATCGACGCCGGGATTGATCCGATGCGTCGTGCCGAAATGCTCACCATTGATGAGTGGCAACGCGTGGCTACGGGAGTGGCTGCGGTGGTTGATTTGGAATGATGACCGTGCGGCGCCACCATGGCCCGACCACCTGATTGCTTTGCGCCAATCGGTAGCCAAAATAGCCGGTGATGATGAGCGAAAGTACGACACTCGTGAGGGCGGCTTCGAGCCCAAAACTGCCGCCTGTCAGCCACCATGGCCCGTCGATGCGGGCATTGATGATGCCGTGTTGGGCGATGCCTGACACGGTTACGCCATAGATGGGCCCTTGGGCGATATTCCAGGCAGCATGGAGCCCAATCACTACCCACAATGAGCGCGTCAAACAAAAAAGTACCCCAAACAACAACCCTGCTTCAATTGCAATTGCCGTACTACTCCACCAATCAGCATTGGGATTGCCGGCATGCAAAAATCCAAAAATCAACCCCGATAATGCGATGGCAGCCCAGCTTCCAAAGAGTTCTTCGAGCATGCGCAATACCACACCGCGGAGCAAGATTTCTTCGATGATTCCAGCCCAAATGCCGACGTCGATGATGTCGCGCCACGGGACGTCTTGCCAGCCTTGGATGTGATAGGCGCCACTCAGCGCCAAAATACCGACGAGCACACTCATCATCGCTACGCCCAACAACGTCCCTTGGGCGAGTCCACGCCATGCGGTGTTGCCGGCAAATTCGCTCAAGGTGCGTTGTTCGATTGCTTTGACCAACACGATATAGGCCAAGACAAACGGCATGATAGAAAACAAGGTGGCGCCCAAATACCCAAGTGTCGAGGCGGTATTGCGCATGTCGAGGTATTCGCTGATGGCACTTTGGAGCATCGCAAATATCGCAAGCACGATGAGAAAGAGGATGAGTTTGACGATGGGGAAGCGGATGATACGCCAAGAAAGTGGCATAGTATTTCTCCTGACATACTTATACTTCGTGGGCCAAAATAGGATGTAATTGTTGTTGGCTCATTTTTGGTGGTAAGTGCCTGAGAAGCAGGTTGCGCATGGCACTCCCCCAGCGATTGTTGATCCCAAACACTGCGCCGATTTGGCGAGACTTGGTTACGATAGCCTCAACATACGATTTGCGGGCTAGTTGATACGTTTGTAAGCCTGCTGGCACATCGTTGAAGGTGGTCACTGCTTTGGCGAGTACCACAGCATCTTCGATGGCTTGACAGCCTCCTTGCCCCAAATTGGGGGTCATGGCGTGGGCTGCATCACCAAGTAATGCCACCCGATTATCGATCCAATAGGGCAAGGCGGGCAAATCGTAAATATCATGTTGCATGATAGCCGCACTCGCCGTTGCAGCGAGAATCGCTGGGACTTGGACGCCCCAATCTGCAAATAAGTGTAAGAGGTGTGCTTGACGGTCATTGATTGCGATGAATTGATTGGCTGGTTGATTTTGGGTGGCGTACCAATAGATTGCGTCGTTTTTGAGGGGGGTAATCCCAAATCGTTGCCCAGCACCCAGCCATTCGCCCCAACGGGTGCCGACACGGTTATGGTCAAAATAACAGACCCCTCGCCAGGCGGTGTAGCCGGCATAGCGCGGGGTAATGTGGGGGAACCATACTTGGCGAATGGCTGAATGAATACCGTCAGCACCAATCAACAAATCGCCGTGTACCGTTGTATTGTTACTCAAGTAGACCGTAACTCCGTTACTGTCTTGGGTATAGTCGGTAACGGTCGTGTTGTATTGCGGTTGTTGCGATAAGGCATTGAGCAATATATCACTGAGCACGGCGCGGTGAATAATCACGGTGGGTGCGCCGTAGCGGGCATCGTTTGCTGCAGTATCTTCGGCGATTAATAGTCTGCCAGTGGCCGAAAAAATCCCCCCGCTGAGATTGCTTGTGCCGCTACTACGGACTACGCCACCAACGCCTAGTTGGTCGAGGGCTTTGATGGCGTTGGGCCACAACGAAATCCCCGCCCCTACGCTACTATGAGGTTTGGCGCGCTCATAGATATGGACGGTGTGGCCCCGTTGTTTGAGGGCGAGGGCCACACATAAACCGGCAATTCCTGCGCCACTAATGAGTATTTCCATACCGGCAACCCTTGTTGTTAAGGATGCAAAATAACTGATTCACCAGCATTGAGCGTGACATTCCAGCCACTGGTATTGCACGAAGTGGCCTGATTCGCGGTGCGGAGTGCGGTATGACTGCGGATGGTAATCGTCGTGGCACGACGTGCGGTAATCGTGGCTTGGGTGAGCGCTCCTGCCTGCCAGGTCATATCGACCACGACGCCACCGCGGGCACATAATCCGTGGACGCTGCCATCAGCCCACATGGCCGGCAATGCGGGGAGCAGGTCGATTGCATCGGTGTGGCTTTGGAGCAAGAGTTCGGCAATGGCTGCCGGCGCCCCATAGCTGCCATCGATTTGGAATGGTGGGTGGGCGCCAAGCAGGCTGGGGTAGGTCGAATCACGTAGTAACCGATAAAGTACTGCCACGGTCGTATCACCATCGTGCAGACGGGCATAGCAGGCTGCCACCCATGCTGCGCTCCAGCCGGTATGACCGCCGCCGTGCGCCAAGCGCGTGGCCAGACTGGCACGCACGGCTTCGGCTAATTGTGGCGTGCCTGCGGGAGTAATTTGGTCACCCGGGTAAATCCCATACAAATGCGAAATATGGCGATGCCCGAGCTCGGCTTCAGGTAAATCGTGGCGCCATTCTTTGAGACGTCCCGCGCTATCGATGAGTGGGGCAGGGAGCAAGGGGAGCGCCTGGTGGATTGCGTTGACCCAAGCGGCGTCTTGCTCACCCAGCATGGTAGCTAATTTGATACAGGCATCAAATAGATGCCGGATCATCGCCATGTCGGATTCGCTCGAGATGGTCAAGCCACATGGTTGGCCATCGGCAGGGACGATAAAGACATTTTCGGGTGAGGTTGACGGATTGGTGCCGAGGGTGCCATCGGGTTGTGGTTGCAACCAGTCGAGACAAAACTCGGCAGCCCCCCGTAGGGCAGGCAGTGCCTGTTGGCGAGCAAAATCTCGGTCACCCCCAAACTGTACATGCTCCCACAAGTGGGTCGAGAGCCATGCCGCCGAAAAGGGCCACATGAACCACAAAGCGCGCCCTTTGACGGGATTTGCCGGCGCCCAGATATCGGTGTTGTGGTGTGATGTCCAGCCACGACAGCCATAGCTGGCCGCTACTCGTTGCCCATCAACCATCAAATTGGCCACTAGGTCGTGGAGTGGCCCTTGGCATTCTGCCAAATTGGTGGTTTGTACGGCCCAATAATTCATCTGGGTATTGATGTTGATGGTGTAATTACTACTCCAGGCTGGACGCCGATTATCGTTCCAGATCCCCTGCAAGTTCGTTGCCTGCGTGCCTGGGCGTGAGCCAGCGATAATCAGGTAGCGCCCCATTTGGAGCAGTAATGCCAACAACCCGAGGTCATCGGTGGGGACTTCTACCGGTGCGAGTTGGGCATCATGGGCGTGGTAGCGCAATGTCTCATCTACGAGGGTGTCAGATTGACTGTGCAGGCGTTGTAAGCGCACGTCTGTGGGCAGATCATCACGACTATTACCTAAGTCGAGGGTCATCCGTTGAAACAACGTTTGGTGGTCTGCCACATGCCGTTCCCAATGGTGGTGCTGGGCGCACGCTACATCCATTGTCTGTTGCACATGGGCAACTGCATCTGCCGTGGCTGGTTTGTCAAAGCGCTCAAAACTGGTGGCGGTGGTGACTACCAGCGTGGCGTGTGTCGCATCACGGAGGGTCAGTGTGTGACCGTCGTCACTTACGACGCCGTCGTGCTGGGCGATGGCCACGAGGATTGCTCCGCGCATTCCTTGCCCGAGACCCCGTTCGGGTTGAGGGTCATTGACATAACTTGGCTCGACGTGGAGCGGGGCGGCATTGGTCAACAACAAGCGCCCAGCGACCATTTGGGTGGCCGTGGTGTAATGACTCTGGAGCGCCACACTAAACGTTAATTTGCCGTATTGATCGGCGTTGAGCTCGACAAATAGTGCTTGATCGGGCGCCGACACATAGGCTCGTCGTTGGTAGCGTACCCCGTTATTGATGTAGTGGGTGGTGCTGGTGGCGGTAGTGAGGTCAAGTTCACGCATGTAGTCATTGGCGCTGTCATCGTGGTGATGGGTGATGATGAGGTCGCCGAGCGGCAAATACGACTGCGTCCACGATTCGATCATGTGGGTTTCGGTATAGATTTCCGCGGCGCGATATTCGCCATTGCTGAGTAGGGTGCGGATGTGGGCGAGGTGGGCTTGGTGGTCAGGATGGTTGCCGTCGCGGGGTGCGCCCGACCAAAACGTATCATCGTTGAGGGCGATTTTTTCGGCAGTGATATGCCCAAAAACCATACCACCGGTGCGACCATTGCCAATGGGGAGTGCCTCGACCCATGCCTGGGCTGGCTGGCGATACCACAAACGGTTACGGTTCATCATCGAACTCCCTCTATTGTTCAAGGGAATACCATCGTGATGATGATATTCCCTTGATTACGTTGACCACGGAGATTTAGTGCACGATCAAACTTGTGCCGGTCATCTGGGGGGCTGGTTGGAGCCCAATCAAATCAAGCACGGTTGGGGCGATATCGCTGAGGCGGCCGCCGGTACGCAGTTGTGCGTTGGCGTAGGCGGAGCCTGCTGGGGCAACCAGCATCACGGGGACTTGGTTGATGGTATGGGCGGTGAATGGGCCACCGGTGTCGAGGTCAATCATGTATTCAGCATTGCCATGGTCGGCAGTGACGATAGCCACGCCCCCTTTGGCGTTGACAGCGGCTACGACGGCTCCGATGCATTGATCGACGGTTTCGACGGCAGTAATCACCGCGGGAAGCACGCCGGTATGCCCGACCATGTCTGGGTTGGCAAAGTTGACGATGATGACGTCGTATTTATCTGCGGCGATGGCTTGGAGCAAGCCATCACGGATTCCCGCCGCGCTCATTTCGGGCTGGAGATCGTAGGTGGCGACTTTGGGCGAGGCAACAAGCAACCGTTCTTCGTTGGGGAAGGGAATCTCACGGCCACCATTGAAATAAAAGGTGACGTGGGGGTATTTTTCGGTTTCAGCGGCATGCAGTTGTGCCAAGCCGGCATCGGCAATTACTTTGGCCAGTGGTACGGCGACATCGTCATTATCAAAGGCGGTAGTAACGGGCAATCCTTTTTCGTATTCGGTCATGCCGACATAATAGAGATTGCTCAAGGTGGGGCGGCTAAAGCCATCAAAATCGGGCATTACAAAGGCGCGGGTGATTTGGCGCATGCGATCTGCACGGAAGTTGAATGAAATAATCGCATCGTTGGCCTTGATGACTGCCACAGGGTTCCCGTCGGCATTGACGATGACGGTGGGTTTGATGAATTCATCGGTGACATCGGCGTTGTACGAGCGTTGGATGGCATCTGCAGCATCGGCGACATGCTCGCCAATCCCAAAAACCATTGCTTCGTAGGCAATGCGGGTGCGTTCCCAACGCTTGTCGCGGTCCATGGCATAGTAACGCCCGGTCACGCTGGCAATTTGACCGATACCGATTCGGGCAATGCCGGCCTCGAGCGTTGCGAGAAATCCGGCACCGCTGCGTGGCAATGCGTCACGGCCATCGGTAAATACGTGTAAATAGACGTTTTTAACACCGGCACGTTTGGCAAAATCAAGCAAGGCTAATTGGTGATTGATATGGCTATGCACGCCACCATCACCAAGCAATCCGGTGATATGCAAATCACTGTTGTATTTGCGGGTATGGGCGACGGCATTGAGGAAGGCGTCATTATGATAAAAACTGCCATCTTCGATGCTACTGTCGATGCGCGTGATGTCTTGCATCACCACAAATCCAGCACCGAGGTTGAGATGTCCGACTTCAGAATTCCCCATTTGCCCGGTTGGCAAGCCGACGTGTTTTTCGGCGGCATAAATCAAGGTGGTGGGGCAAGTAGCCCGCCAATGATCGAGATTGGGGGTATTGGCCTGTTTGACTGCATTGCCAACAATGTCAGTACGTTCACCAAGTCCATCAAGGATGGCTAACAATACAGGACGTGGGCGAGAATCAGACATGAATTTACTACTCCTCGTTGTGGTGGTATCAATGACGAGACGCGCGGAAAGCCAGCGCGTCTCTACGTAGGTGTGTTTGACTAGCGACGTTGTTTGCCGCGGGCGACGGGTGCGTTGCTTGTTTGTGCTGGTTTGGCAGCGCCTTGTTTTTGTAACAGCGCCAACAGTTCTTGTTCGCGGCCAAGGTGACATACCTTGAATTTGCGACCACTCCCACACGGACAAGTATCATTGCGACCCGGCATGCGTTGGTCGTTGCGGACGGTGCGGTTGGCGGAGGTATCGTCGCTATCGTCTTCGACTTTGGCTTGTTGGGCGGCTACGAGGCGCTTGAGTTGTTCGGCTTCGAACTGGCGCAACGTTTGCTCGTATTGGAATGAAACGTGGATGATTTGGTAGACTACATCGCGCTCAATGTTGTTTTTGAGCTCTTCAAACATTGTGAAGGCTTGGCGTTGGTACTCGATCAACGGGTCGCGTTGGGCGATAGCTTGCAAGCCGATTTCTTGGCGCAAATCTTCCATACCGGTCAGGTATTCGACCCAGTGGCGGTCGATGATACCGAGCAACATGCGGCGTTCGACATAGCGCATGTTTTCGACGCCGATGGCTTTTTCGCGCACCTCATAGGCTGATTCGAGTTGGGCGATGAGCTCGGCGATGATTTCGTCGCGAGCCAAATCGACTAGTTCTTCTTCGATGCCTTTGGGCAAAAGGGGATTGACGGTGCGCAGTGGGCGCATCAATGGTGCCAAATCCCATTCGTCGGGGTCAGGCCCGAGGTGTTGGGCTACGAGTGATTCGATTTCGGCGGTGAGCATGCCGATAATCCGGCTCCGTACGTCTTCGCCATCGAGAATGTGGCGGCGGTCGGCATAGATGACCGTGCGTTGTTTGTTCATCACGTCGTCGAATTCGACGGTGTGCTTGCGCAAGTCAAAGTTATACCCTTCGACGCGGGTTTGGGCGTTTTCGATTGAGCGGTTAATCAACCCTGCTTCAATGGGGACGTTGTCGTCGACGCCAAGGCGCTCCATCAACGATTTGACGCGCTCCATGGGACCAAAGCGCTTCATCAGGTCGTCTTCGAGGGCCAAATAAAAGCGTGACGAGCCGGGGTCCCCTTGGCGACCGGCCCGACCGCGCAACTGATTGTCGATGCGACGTGCTTCGTGGCGCTCGGTACCGATGACGTGCAATCCACCGAGGGTGACCACTTGTTCGCGTTCGATTTCGGTGCGCCGGCTGGCTTCGGCGAGGGCTACGTTGAGTTGTTCGGGGGTGGCAGTATCGCTATCGAGTTGTTGTTCGGCCAAAATCAAATCGACCAAGCCGTCAGGATTACCGCCCAACAAAATGTCAGTACCACGACCGGCCATGTTGGTGGCGATGGTGACACTGCCGAGCCGACCGGCTTGGGCGATGACGGTAGCTTCGCGTTCGTGTTGCTTGGCATTGAGTACTTGGTGGACGATGCCGGCACTGCGCATCAACACACTGAGTCGCTCTGAGGTTTCGACCGATGTCGTCCCCACGAGCACTGGCCGGCCAAGGGCATATTGCTCTTGGATGTCAGTGATGACGGCGTTGAATTTGGCGGCTTCGGTGCGATAAATATGATCGTCGGTGTCTTTGCGTACCATTGGGCGATGGGTGGGGATGACGGTGACTTCGAGATTGTAGATTTTGGCAAATTCTTCACGCTCGGTGTCGGCCGTACCGGTCATGCCGGCGAGTTTTTTGTACATGCGGAAGAAGTTTTGGTAGGTAATCGTGGCCAAGGTGACGTTTTCTTGGCGGGTACGTACCCCTTCTTTGGCTTCGATGGCTTGGTGCAAGCCGTCGCTCCAGCGTCGCCCTGCCATTTTGCGGCCAGTGAATTCATCGACGATGACCACCTCGCCGTCGGCTTCGACGATGTAATCGTGGTCACGGTGGTAAATGAATTGGGCGCGCAAGGCGTTTTCGAGGTAGTGGGTCAGTTCGTAATATTTGGGGTCATACAGATTCTCTGTTTGGGGGATGCGCAACAAGCGCTCCACTTTGAGGATGCCCTGCATGGTCATCTGGATGCTTTTGGAGCGGGGGTCAATCATGAAGTCGCCCGCTGGGTCGAGTTCATCTTTTTTGACTTGTTCAGGCGTAAATTTGCTCGGCGTCAGGTTGCGTACCAGCTGGGCAAAGCGTTTGTACTCTTGGCTGCTTTCTTGAGCTGGCCCCGAGATAATCAACGGTGTGCGGGCTTCGTCAATCAAAATATTGTCGATTTCGTCGACAATCGCAAAATTGAGTGGGCGTTGCACCAATTGTTGTTCTTCAAATACCATGTTGTCACGCAGGTAGTCGAAGCCGAATTCGCTGTTGGTGCCATAGGTGATGTCGGCGTGGTAGGCTTCACGGCGAGTGACGTGGCGCCAGTGAATCAAGCGCCGGTCGTCGCTGGTGGCATTGGGGTCAATAAAGTCGGGGTCAAAAATAGCCGAAAATTCGTGGGCAATCACACCTACTTGAAGCCCCAAGGTATGGAAAATCGGCGCCATCCAGCCGGCACCAACCCGCACGAGGTAATCATTGACGGTAATAAGATGCACCCCTTTGCCGCTGAGGGCGTTGAGGTAGAGTGGCAAGGTGGCAACGAGGGTTTTACCTTCGCCGGTTTTCATTTCGGCGATGCGACCGCTGTGCAACGTGATACCACCGATGAGCTGCACGTCGTAATGGCGTTGCCCGTTGTAGCGCTTGGCCGTTTCGCGCACCAACGCAAACGCCTCGGGCAAAATATCGTCGAGCGTGGCGCCGTTGGCGAGTCGCTCTTTGAATCGTGGCGTATATGCTGCCAATTCGGCGGTACTACAACCAGCCATCGTTGCTTCGAGGGCGTTGATTTTGGTGATAAGCGGCGCTATGCGGCTGAGCTCTTTTTCAGAGCCGTTGCCGAGCAGATTTTTTAAGAAATTAAACACACACACACTCCTTGTGATGACGTGACTGCATCCCCTAGGGCTCAGTACATTCGCAAAAATTATACCATATGCGCCGTCGATACGCCGATATAGCGTGTGTGGGATGGGGGTATTCTAGTGATTTTCTTGTATTTCAGTCAACAAAACCACAATTACTGACTCGTGGTGGCGACTATCCGTATAATAGATATATGAAAACAATAACGACGTCGGTATGGTGGCGAACAGCCATTTTATTGTGGGTTACCCAATTTAGCGTATTGGTGAGTGGCAATGCCATCAATTTTGCCTTGATTTGGCAATTAACGACCATCACACATTCGGTACAAACGCTGAGTATTTTGGCGGCATTGACGCTTGTGCCGGGGATTGTGGTGACACCACTCGCCGGGATGTTGAGTGACCGCATGTCACGGCGCTGGCTGATGATTGGTGCCGAAGGATTGGCATTGGTGCCGCTGGTAGTGCTTTGGCAGTGGCGCGAGAGTATCGCACCGAACATGATTTATGGGGTAGTAATTTGGCGGTCTGTGCTGACGGCTGTCTATGTGGCGGCATTTCAGGCCGCGTTGCCCCAAATCGTGCCGAGTCAGCACTTCCAGCGCGTCAGTGGCATCCAACAAGTAGTAACGGGTGGTGCGTCGTTGTTGGCGCCACTGCTTGGTGCCATGATTGTGATGGCGCAGTGGTTGGCGCCAGCTATTGGTGCTGCGGTAATCGCGTTGTTGGTGAGTATCGTGATGGTAGCGGTTGTGCGCTTTGCTGAACCAGCCCACGGGCGCTTGCGGATGCCGTGGCAACAAGATTGGGCGGATGTGCAACAGCTCTATCGTCAGCGCCATGGCTTGGGGCAATTGGTGGGGGCGGCGGTCGTGCTCAATATGTGCGTGTTGCCGATTTTTAGTTTGTTGCCGTACCTCGTGACGGATTACTTCCAAGCCCAAGCTTGGCTATTGGCGTGGTGTGAGTTTGCTGGTGGTATGGGGATGATCTTGGCAGCGGTGGTTTTGGCCGTGTGGGGCGGATTTCGGCGCACTATTCATACCTTGATCGTTGCAGTGGTGTTGCTGGGCGTGGCAATGACGCTGTTGGCGCTGACACCCCCTACGCAACCCTACCTGTTGGTGGTGGCCTTGGGGGTGATTGGTTGGGCGGCTGCGTGGGCGCATGGCCCACTCTTGAGTCTGCTCCAAGCCAATGTGCCGGCGACGATGCATGGGCGCGCTATGGCGGTGCTCAGCACCGCCATGAATGTGGCTGCGCCGGTGGGAATTGTGGTGGCAGGGGCCGTGATGACGCGGGTTGGCCCCCAATGGTGGGCAGCGAGTGTGGCATTGGTGGTGGCGTTGGTGGTGTATTGGGCTCTGCGTGGCCCATTGATGGATCTTGATCGCTGATATGTTGTGTATCAAAGGAATATGTGCAATGGACTCACTTGCGACGCACCTTGCCCGCTTGGCACCGTTATACGGCTGGGGTGATGCTAGCGCGATTACCCCTCTGCAACCAGGGTTTGTGGCGCATGCCCATCGCCTCGAGACCGCCACCCATGTTGCAATGGTCAAAACCTATGACCGCCAGCGGGCTGTAACCGCACGTATGCTCGAATACGCCCCGTTTTATCTCGAAGTGACGGCGTGGTTGGCCGACCAACCAGCCCTCGCCAATCGGCTGACCTACCCCTATGCGCTCCCCCAGGGGAGCTATCTGGTCGATGATGGTCAATATGTATCGGCCGTGTTTAATTTCATTGCTGGGGTGACTCCTCGTGACACACCATTGTCCATGATCCAGCAACTGCATTTGGTGACCACGGTGGGGTTGATGCATCGCATCACGCCACAGGTACCGTTGCCGGTGATTTACCGCCGTGAGACCTTTGCGGTGCGCTGGGATCAGGCCTTTGACCTGCTATTGCATGACGAGTGGGACGGACTCATCCCCGCTGTGCAAGCGATGCTGGCACCGCACCGCCAGGTATTGGGGACGTTGCTGACGCAACTCCGCATGCTTGGTAATCAATTGTGGGCCCGTGATTTGCCTTTGGTGCTCTGTCATACCGACATTCATGGTTGGAACACGCTGGTGACGGGTGACACCACCCATCTGATTGACTTCGAAGGGTTGGTGCTCGCACCCGCCGAGCAAGATTTGTTTTTTTGGTTCGACGATCCCCGCTGGCCAGAGATTTTTGCGACCTATCAGCAAGTGGTCGGTGGGCATCAGGTCGATGCTGCGGCGTTGTTGTTTTATCAGCTCAAACGCTACCTCGAAGACATCTATGAGTGGGTGGCCGAGTTAGTCGTGCCAGAGATTTCGCAGACAGATTATACGCGTTATGCGGGTGAGCTTCAGCGTGATTTGGGGCGGAGTGTGGCGATGCTCGATGCGGGGCAACGCATCAGCACGCGGTTGGCCGCAGAGTGATTGTTGCGTGATAATTCACGATGGCCGGTACATTTTTTCATTAAAAAACTCAAAAAAACACCCCTCGCGACGCGGTGCAACCACCGTGCCACAAGGGGTGAATCTCTGGTCTGCTAGGGTAATTTAAAGACCATCACGCGTCGATTGTCACGGTCGACCACATAGACATTGCCGTCTGGGCCAAAGGCGACGCCACTCGGGCTGGTAAACGAGGCGCTGTCGGTGCCATTCCCGCCCCAGCGCAAGGTTTCGGTGCCATTGATGCCGGTGAGTGAGATGGCGTTCTTTTTGGGGACGGCAGCAGCCACTCGCCCACCCTGCAAGGCAATATAAGGGTCATCATAGGTCTGAGCTTGCCAGCCATTGATGCGCCAGGTTGCGATGGGCATGGGATTGGTTTGGCCATTGCCATCGGTGGCGAAATACTGGATGCGGGCATTCCAGGTGTCACCCACCGCCACGGTGCCATCGGCATCAACAGCTACGCCAATTGGTTCGTTGAACTGGCCTTCACCGGCGCCAAACGAACCCCATTGATACAAGAAGTTGCCTTTGTCATCGGTGACGACAATACGCTTGTTGCCGGTATCGGCGAGGTAGATGTGCCCATCGGCTCCGGCTGCGATACCACGAGGACCAAAGAAGCCTAGTGGTTTGGCGGCATTGCCTGCTTCGGTGCCATCGGTCATGGCAGCAGTGCGCCCTTCGCCAAAGTCTTGGTCGCCTGTGCCCCACGTGGTAACCCAATCGCCGTTGGGGGCGAGTTTGACGACACGGGCATTCCAGGTGTCGGCCACATAAATGCTGCCATCGGGACCAATCGCAACCCCACGTGGCTCGTTGAATTGGTTGGGGCCATTGCCTTTGCTACCCACGCGTTTGCGCTCATTGCCATCAGCACCAAACAACACAATCTGATGATTATCGCTGTCGGCGATAGCCATACTCCCATCTTTGCCCACAGCAATACCTCGGACACCGCCGACGTTGTTGAGGGTGATGGTGCGATTTGCGACGATTTTGTAGGTGGCATTTGCCGCAGAGCTAGTTGCGCCACTGCTACTGCCACCGGCCAAATCTTTGCGGACCCATGTTTGCATGGCGCGACCGCCGATTGTCAGGTCATCGGGGAGTTGGCGATACATCAGATAGCGCCAGGTGGTGCCCCAATGGCTCCGGTCAAGTGGCCAGATGATGGGGGCCAACAACGACGGTAATTGGGTGGTATCGAGGTTGGGGCATTCTTCAATTGCTTTACGTGCACTCAGTGAGCTGTAATAAAACGTTTTGTAGCCAGTACCAGCGGGGTTACATTTATCACCCTCGGGGAACCACCAATTGAGTTGGCCGTCCATCAACTTGACGTAATTTGCTTCGAGAGCCGTTTGGGCAACATCGTTGACATGATCTTTCGAAACCAACACGACTGGGGCTAGGATTTGTTCGCTATCATCGACGTTTGCCACATTGAATGAATCTGGGGTGGCCGACGTAAAGAACTTATCGTCGCGGTTTTCGAGGCGTTTCATGTCGCGGAAGTACCACTGCAACGGCCAGGCTAGGCTTGCGCCGTCTTCGCCGCCGACATCCATGATAATCGGCATCGACAAGCCACCTGCCACGTCACCAGATGTCCGTTGATTGCGGGTCTGATTAATGGCTAATTCGCGCACCATGTTGACGATCCGGGGCACGTCGGGTGAGGTTTGGGTATAGACCATCGGGTCACGGGCAGTGTCGGGGGCTTCGTAATTAATCAACCAACTCGCGCGCACGGTATAGGCGGCCATGACCACCACCACCGTCAATAACACCAAGCGCCCAATATCGGCATAACTGCTTTTGCTGGCCAAATAAAACAGGCCATACAACAAGCCGGCAGTCACGAGTAACGGGAAGATTCCTTGGACGCTATTGGTGCCACCACTGAGTTGAGCCATGCCTACTGCGAGTGATGCCAATGCCAAAATCGTGGCACCGGGCACCAACCACATATTGCGCCCAATGGGTGTTTTGAGGCGGGCAATGATTTGCATCGTCCCCATGACGATTAACAAAAATGCGGGGACGGCGATGTGAATCGCTAACCACGGCATTTTTTCGCCGGCCCAAGAGAAAAAGACCAATACCCCGACAAACCAGTAGATGACAAATGTCAAGAAGAATGACAACTCGGGTAGAGTCTGCTCACCCTTACGGTCAGCTTGGAATCGTTTGACGGCAGCGACAATCGCGGCAATGACTATGCTCAGCGAGCCAAACAACGCCAATGGCTCGTTGAGCCCGAGGAGCAACAGG
>DBCF01000196.1:34309-38139 GCA_002292925.1 Roseiflexaceae bacterium UBA965
AGGAGCAGCAGGTAGTAATACCACGGTTGGTCACCGCGTGCGACACTTTGTTGTGACCCTAACCAATAGGCCAGCCCTTGGTAGAGCCCATCCAAAATCCCGCGGGGGTCGGTGAAAAAGACGCTATAGAACAAAACAAAAATACCAACGGCAATCCCGAGGGCGACATACAAATCGGTGCGGGCCTCTGTCCAGAGATGCTTGGCGAGAGGGGTGATGATTGGGGTGCGTGGCCACAGCTGGAGCAACGCCAAACTAATACCCGCAATGAAAAACATCACGACGGCGATACCGCCGGCATTGAGTGATGTCGTGAGTTGTCCGCTCCAGGCGCCGCTTAGAATCAGTGTTTCAATCAACAATGACAAGCCGACGATTGAGAGTAAGGCGATATTGAGGATGCGTTGGGGCAGATTTTCGCTGGCGACACGGACGCCTACAAACCACACCAGCAAAAACCCGATGATGTAGTAGAGTTCGTGGGTGGTAGTGGCGAGTCCGATACCGGCAGCCATCAACCACAACCAGGCGCGATTGCGGCTATCAATATAGCGGAACAAACCGATTACAATCCACAGTTCCCACAAAATCATCAGTCCATCGTGACGGGCAAAGCGCGTGAAATACAAAATCACTGGGCTTAATGCCACGGCGGCTGCAGCAACCAAGGTACCGTTGCGGCCGAGGTAGGGACGGAGCCACAGCACCGAGGCCGTCAATCCGATCCCGGCCAACGCTTGGGGCAAGCGTGATTGCCATTCGCCATCACCAAACAAAAAGTACGAGATGAAGGTGAAAATATAGAGTGATGGCCCGTGATAGACCGGGTCATAACAATACAAATCCGACGAGCGGTTGCCGGCACAGGTGAATGGGCCAGCCCCCGTAAAAAACCGCCAAGAGACCCAGGCATGAATTGATTCGTCGTGATGCATTGCCATATCACCTAACCGGGTTAGGTGGAGCAAAATACTCGCAATAAAGATGAGCACCAGTGCCACGGCTTCGTACGAAATACGTGGCTGATCAACAGTAGTTGATTGATCGAGCGTTGTTTCATGATCAGACATAATATCTCCCACAGTCACGTGTTAGCGAGCGCCGAGGCCGAGGCTCATGTACGGCGCAATCTCAGGACGAATTGCCACATAAAAATCCGATGACCCTAACGGGAACCCTGTATCGCGGTACAGATAATAACGCCAGGTGGCGACAGCAGTAGCGCTATCAAATGGTTGGCGCAACGCTTTGGTCAGCAACGAAGCGTTTTCTTCGATGGGGTCGCTATACCACTTTGCCGGCAACCGATACATCTGGTCTTCGGGGAACCACCAGCGTAGCGGGTATTTTTGGATGAGGAAGCCGGGCAAGGTGTTGTCATCGATACTCTTGAGGTTCTCATCGAGTACCACAATCGCCATGATGTCTTCGCCAGGCATTGCCGGAGCTCCGGGTGGTTGCTCCGTTTTGTTGGCAAAGTGGCGCATATACCAATCCCACACCGTTTCGTTGTCGTGCCAAATAGGCATACTCATATCGCCCGAACGACTCATCGAGGCGTTGGTCAAATCGCGTATGACCCGTAACGCATCGGGCGTTGTCTGGGTGTAAATCATCATCTCTTTGGGGGTGTCGCCACTGATATAACTCAAGCGCCAGGCACTCCGGAGTTCGTAGAGTGCGAGTGTGCCACTCAAGGCAAACACTAACATCCCGATGCTCCATAATTTGCCGTGACTTGGGATATGTGCCAAGGCAATCACTGCCACGAGTACGATATACCCGACTGGGATCCACGGGGTGAGCCAGGCATAGGTACTATCGGGGCGGATGGCATTCATCATCAATATCGTCGCCACAAACCCCAAAATTGCACTCATACCCAGCACCGTAACCAGCCCGATTTTGCCTTGGGATTGTTGGCGATGATTGGCGATCCACATATCGATTAATTGCCCGACTCCCCACGCTGCCAAAAACGTAAGCGGGGTCAATGGGTGAATCGTGAGCCATGGCATTTTTTCGCCAGCCCACGAAAAAATCGCAAATGATCCGAGTGACCACCACGCAAAAAGCATCCCGGTGGCCAACACGGCACTCGGCATGCGCCCCGCACGCACCACACGCACCACCTGGATAATCATGAGGATGGCACTGGCTAACCCTGCAATGACGACCAAGGGCTCGTATACGGCGAGCATCACACCATAGTAGTGGTTGGGCTGTCCACCGCGTTTGACGTTGTGTTGGGCGAGCCAATAGAGTAACGAACCAGAAACGCCACTAACAATCCCTACCGGATTGTAAAAGAACGCGCTAAAAAAGAGCACGTAGGGAATCACTGCCAAGCCCAACGCTTTGAGCACGCGATTATCAGATGAGGCAAGGCTCGCAAATATTGTGATGATAGGGTTGGGATTGTCTAGGGCGCGTTGCCACAACGTGGTGCCGTTTTTGACGCGCTTCCACACCATATACCACAAGCCCACGCCCCCACCGATGGTGAACAAGAGCCCCGCCAAAATCGCTGGATGGCGGAAGAATTGCCACAACTTGAAAAAATACGCGCTCCAATCGTTGTCTGATTGGTTGCGTACGCACAGGGCATACATGTTGTCGACGGTTTCGAGTGGCCCCAATCCAAAAATTGGCCCTGGTTGTTTGGATTGAATGGGGTTATCAACATAGTCTGTCAAGGGGCTACTTGGGCAGACATAAGTGCCAATTTCACGAGAAATCGTGATGTCTTCGGTCGGGTTAATTGCTGGTTGGGCTTTGCCGGGTAACACAAAGACACAACTGACAATGGTGAGTCCAATCGCTGCCACGGCAATGAAGCCGGGGCGCCATACCTGCCAAAAAAAGACCGCCACAATGACCGGTAAGAAAATCGCAATGAAGAGATAGGTTGTTTCGAGGGTGGTTAACATCAAACTCAATGCCACCGCGCCCACAATTAACCATTGTGGCTCACGGCTGCGGGCATAGCGGATGATGGCGATGACCACCAATACCTCAAACAATACCGTGTAAATATCATGACGAAAAAAGCGCCCGATATACAAAAATACCGGGGACGCAAGCATCACGATACTTGCAACAATTGCGCCAGTACGACCGATTTCGCGGCGTAATAAGTATGGCGTTAGCCCTAACGCAATACTAAACAGCGCTGGGGAAATCCGGGCGGTGGCATCGTTGTCGCCAAAGAAAAAATACCCCACAGCCCCCATCACATACAGGAATGGGCCATGGAGCAATGGGTCATGGACAAAGCCAAGTCCGGCAAACAACGAGTACGAATAGTCGGCGTGGAGGGTCTCGTCGTGGTGTAAGGCACGGTCACCTAGCCCCCAGAGCCGTGTGATAATGCTTAACCCCAAGATGACCAAAAACACCACATGATCCCATGTGAGCACGAACGACTTTGGTGATGGCACAACGGTGGTTTTTGCTGTCATAGAGATATTTCATAAAAACACAATCCACTTGAAGTATACCATGAAAATATTGTGGGAATAAAGGGGTGGATTATGGAGATAATTGCCTTGTTGAGAGTAAATTTTTTTGTATATTTGCTCAAAAAATCAACACCGGCGGATGCAACGGAATCACCGAATAAACCTACGATTATTTCCGTTATTTATAGTGAATTGCGAATTACTACCATGTATTTTTGTTAAAAATACATGGTAGTAATTTTTTATTAAACCACTGCAATCATCCCCGTATTATTGTAAATTATTTGTAATGAATCACCTGTGTGGCTTGGGATCTCACCCCATGCGTTAGGTGAGTGCGAGATGAGTATGGTCGTTGTGGCAAAGTAG
>DBCF01000215.1:0-1532 GCA_002292925.1 Roseiflexaceae bacterium UBA965
CTACCCTCACCGTAAGTGACCACATGCTCGTTTTTCGGGTGGTGGTTTCCCGTGATTTTTGTTTGTTGACTTGGCTGGTGGTGATGCGCGCTCGGCTTATTTCCGCAATGGAATGTCCAACCTGTTTCATTGCCACTGACGTTGATTTATTCATCTGTATTTCGAAACGGTAGAGGAGGCTCGTGATGTGGGGTGGACGTTTTAGTGCGGGTATTGATGCCTTAATGGCCGAGCTGAATAACTCATTTCCGTTTGATCGCACCATGTGGGCCGAAGACATTACCGGCAGTATGGCCTGGGCCCGCCAAATTTGCGCCGCTGGGGTGATTACCCCCGCAGAGCGTGATGAATTGTTACGTGGCCTGCAGGTGGTATACGATGAATTCGCCAGTGGCGCATTCCCCGCCAAAACCGCCGACGAAGACATCCACTCTGCCGTCGAGCGTCGTTTGGGCGAAGTGGTGGGTGCCGTCGCCGGCAAGCTTCATACCGGGCGGAGCCGCAACGACCAAGTTGCCACCGACATCCGCTTGTGGACGATGAGTGCCATTACTCGTGCCGATGCCGCCGTGCAGATGGTCCAACAGGCCTTGCTCGACCAAGCGGTGGCCGCCGGTGATTTGATTATCCCGGGCTATACCCACGTACAACGCGCCCAGCCGATTTTGTTGGCGCATTGGTTGCTGTCGCATTTTTGGCCATTGCAACGCGACCGCGAACGCTTGGCCGATTGTGCCAAACGCACGGCGATTTTGCCACTCGGCTCCGGAGCCATCGCTGGTACCCCCCTCAAAGTCGATCGCCACGCGATTGCAAGTGAACTGGGCATGCTGGGGATTTCGGCCAATAGTGTCGATGCCATTAGCGATCGTGATTTCATCGCCGAGTACCTCTTTACCACCGCCATGATTGGCGTGCACATTAGTCGTTTGGCCGAGGACATGGTCTTTTATTCGAGCGCCGAATACGGCTTTGTGACCCTCGCTGACGCCTATTCGACCGGCTCAAGCCTGATGCCCCAAAAGAAAAACCCCGATTCGTTCGAGTTGGCTCGGGGCAAATCGGGGCGCTTGGTTGGCAGTCTGATGACGATTTTGACGGTGCTCAAAGGCTTGCCATCGGCCTACAACAAAGACCTCCAAGAAGACAAAGAGCCGTTGTTTGATGCCGCCCGCACCATCGAAATCTTGCTCCCCGTGGTCGCTGGTGCCACTGCGACGGCCAAGTTTAATCAGGCCGCCTTACTCCGTGGCCTCGATGAAGCAATGCTCGCCACCGATGTGGCCGATTACCTCGTCGACCGTGGCGTCCCCTTCCGTACCGCCCACAAAGTGGTCGGGCAGTTGGTGCGCCTCAGCGAAGAGCGTGGTGTCAAAATGTCACAATTGGCGCTGGCAGATTTTCAATCGATTGATAGTACCTTTGCGGCAGATGTACTGGGGTGCTTTAGCATGTCTGCCTCGGTGGCAGCCCGTACGGTACCTGGTGCCACTGGGCATCAAGCGGTGGCGGCGCAATTTGCTGCTGCTCAA
>DBCF01000215.1:1554-3075 GCA_002292925.1 Roseiflexaceae bacterium UBA965
AAGCCTGTATGGTGTAATTGGGGATAATCTGTGGATAACGCGTGGACAACCGTAGGATAACACCATGATTCCCCAGTTATTGACGTGGGCGCGCCGGATTCAAGCGTTAGCCCAAAGTGGATTAACCTATGGGCGTGACCTCTATGACCGTGAGCGCTATCAAGAACTGCAAGAAATTGCCGCCCACATGATGGTAGCGAGTAGTACCGATGGTGCGCTTGCCACCGTACAGACGTTATTTGCCCAACAACAAGGGTATGCCACGCCCAAAGTGGGGGTACGGGCAGTGGTGTTTGACGATGCAGGGCGGTTGTTGTTAGTGCGTGAAAATGCTGATGGCGGCTGGACGCCGCCGGGTGGCTGGGCCGACGTGGGTGATTCGCCGTCACAAGTGGCCATCCGCGAAGTGGCCGAAGAATCGGGCTATCAGGTGCGGGTTACCCGCTTGTTGGGGGTACTCGATCGCGACAAACAAGGCCATTCACCGATTCCGTGGCATGTCTACAATATCTATTTCATGTGTGAAGTGGTCGCAGGGGTTGCGACTCCTTCATCTGAAACAAGCGCGGTGGCTTGGTTTGATCGCCAACACATCCCGCCATTATCGCTTGATCGGGTCCAACCGCATTTGATTGATTTGTTTTTTGCCTACTATGATGACCCAACCTTGCCCGCAGCGTTTGATTGACGGGTATGATTGCAGCGCCGCTGATTTTGTATGTTATACGGGGGGAATATGCATTCTTTGTATGGGCGTGATTTGCTCAAAATGAACGACCTGACCTCGGCTGAAGTCGCCGACCTCGTGACGGTTGGGTTAACCCTCAAAGGTCGTTTGCGCCGCGGGGTACCACATGCCCTACTTGCCGGCAAAATCTTGGCGATGATGTTTTTTAAGCCGTCGACCCGTACCCGCGGTGCATTCGAAGTGGGCATGACGCAATTAGGCGGGCATGCCATGTTTTTGAGTTCCAACGACATGCAACTCTCGCGGGGCGAAACCATCGCCGACACCGCCCGTGTGCTCGAACGCTATGTGCATGTGATGATGGCCCGGGTGTTTGCGCACTCAGTGCTCACCGAAATGGCCGATGCCTCACGCATCCCCGTCATCAATGGGCTCTGTGACATGCATCACCCAACTCAGACCCTGGCTGACCTACTGACCATCAAAGAGCATTGTGGTGGTACGCGTGGGGTGCGCTTTGCCTATGTAGGCGATGGCAACAACATGGTGCATTCGCTTTTGCATGCTGCACCGTTGGCTGGTATGCATATCGCGGTGGCGACGCCTGCCCACTATGCCCCTGATGCCATGATTGTCAAAGAAGCACGGGCCTTGGCTGAACAAAACGAAACCGAGGTATTGATTACCGACGACCCCTACGAAGCTGTCGCCAATGCGGACATCATCTATACCGATGTGTGGGTGAGTATGGGTCAAACCGATGTCCCCGAGCGTGTCCACGCCCTCGAACCCTACCAAGTCACATCCAAACTGATGGGGGCGGCCCGCCCTGG
>DBCF01000133.1 GCA_002292925.1 Roseiflexaceae bacterium UBA965
TTACCCAACCCCTGATTCGCAAGAATTGGGGGTTGGTTTTTTTCGTGTCATTGAAATGATATCGCGTAGTGTAGATCCGCAGCCTGCTACGATGCCAAAGTGGATCTGCAGCTGGCTGCGGCTCCTACGCCAAACCCCCACCCCTTGCGTCATTCCATGCAGGGTGCGTGCACCCGGAGCATGGAATCTCCCAGCGGTTGCCACTCAAACAACGAGCGGTGTAGATTGGCGTAGGTATTGAGCATACAAAAAATTAATACGGTTAATCCATTAATCGTCCATAAATAACACAAATTTGTTACGTTAAAGTAATCGTGCTGATGTGAGGATAATCATAACTGAACAAAAAATACTTTGATGACATCGCAAATTGTATTAAGCTCACTGATTGTGGTGCTGTCGTTATTTACGGCATATATTAGTTACGAACGGTCATTAGCGAGCTCTGCACAGCTCCGTCAAAACACGGCTGGGCTGCGTGAGCTAATGTTAGGCACATCAGCAGAAACAATGGCAAATGCAAATTTTTAAAATAATTTGTCGAATTATAGTGATGCAGAATTAGCAACTGATGACATCCAAAAAATGAAATATGAAATGCGCTATTCCGAAGAATTACAAAACGCAATTGCCAAGAATGTGGATGACCCGTTTTCGGATGAATATTTTCAAACAATATTTGCTGAATCAGAACAACGTCGGGTCGAATCCAAAACACTGTTTGACGCGGCAGATGGATATTCGAAGCGTGGCAATGCATTACAACAAATAATCTTGATTACCACGCTGGGGTTAGGCTTTGTGGCGTGGACATCAGTGATAAAAAACGAACGAAACATGATTCGCATGGTATTTATCATGTTTGCGTTTTTGACATTGACGTATGGGATATATTTGTTCACCCAAGTGCCGATCGTGCAATAAGTAGCGATGTCTATTGCTGTTGTTGCTGTTGTTGCATCGCTTGAGATGTCTGTTGGCGTACTACGCTGGGCCATACAAGCCGAGCGGGGGCTGGTGAACGGGTGACATTGTCTGCATCATTGACATTCACTGCTACTTCGAGTCGCTCACTCGCATTGCCACGATACACTCCTCGGGTTGGTGGCACGTCGGCATAGTCACGTCCGATAGCCATCCGAATATGCCGTTCACCCGTCCAAATATTGTTAGTTGGGTCGATACCAACCCAGCCGATTGTGGGGATCCAGGCTTCTACCCATGCATGGGTCGCATCGGCCTGTGAGCGATCGTTGTCGTCACGACGGTGGTAGAGGTAGCCACTGACATACCGTGCTGGTATCCCTAATTGGCGACAAATGGCAATCATGACATGCGCAATGTCTTGGCAGACACCTTTGCGTTGCTCAAGTACCACATCAATGGGTGAATCGACAGACGTACTTTGGGGCGTATAGGTGATTGTTTCGTAGAGGGTACGGGCGATGCGGTCGATTGTCGTGAGTGGATCGGATTCGCGTGTAAACGCATATTGTTGCATGAACGCCAATAAATAACTACTTGCGATGGCAAATGTACTCGGCAGCAACATGTCGAGTAGTGGAGTTGTGCGTAAGGCGTTGAGTGTTTGCCAGCTATCAATTGGCAATGTGGTGGGCCGGGGATTGGGAATCCAGACTTCTACCACCGATTCAGCCCGTACCAACAACGATTGATGGGGAGCTGGGACATCAAAGTGGTGGATGTGATTCCCGAGGCTATCAACAAATTCGTGCACGACTGTTTTGGGGGTAATCGAGAGATTAAATTGTTGGCACCGTTGCTGTTCATCGTCACGGGGGCGCAAACGTACTTCCATGATGCTTTCAGTTACCAATGCATCATAATGAAAAACAGTATCGTGGATGATGTGATGTTTCATGTGAGTGCCTTACTACGCCATCACGGCGGTGTCGATGGTGTAGGCAATATGACTTTCGCGCAATGACGAGTCGATTTGGAAGCAGCCGTGATGAATCTGATGCAGGTCATGGGCGAGATTGAGCAATTGCTCTTCGTTATGCCCATATTCAAGCATCGCTTGAAATTGCCCTGCCGCGCGTTGTGGCCGTCCCGTGCGTAATTGGCCATTACGGCGCGTGATACGTTCGACTGAATGCAAAATAGTGTCGGCACCAAATCGTACCGATCGTGGGAATTCTGCGTCATATAACAAAAAGAAGACCAAGCGCTGTGGCGTCACATCAGGAGTATGGACTTTGCAGTAGGCTTCAAATGCACTACACATTTTGAGCAACCCAATCCATTCGGCATGATGCATGCGCCCGTCTTGTTGCGACGTTTGTAGTGCCGATGTGTGACTGAGGAGCAGATTGGCCGTGTTGTTGGCCCGCTCGACGGCTCGCCCGATTTGAATGAAATCCCAGCCTTCACCATGGCTCATGGTTGCATCGGTAATCCCTTGGAACAAATGTGAGCCTGATTTTATGGTGGAATAAAAACGATGGGGGGCGTGTTGCCACTGCTGACTACTAATCTGTTGGCGAATATCGAGGTAGAGCCGATTAATCTGCTCCCACATTTCTGACGAAATATGCTCGCGTACTTGGCGGGCGTTTTCGCGGGCCGCCGTAATCGTACTCACAATCGCATCGCTATACTGACTATCTGCTGTAAACAGTTGCACAACGGGTTGGGGCGTGATGCTGCCATCGTCAGGGTGTTGGTATTGGAGTGCCTGCCACAAACGAAGCCAGCGTTGTTGTGACAACACCGGATCAACGTCAATCAACTGGTGCAAGGTGACATCGAGCAGGCGCGTGGTATGTTCGGCGCGCTCGAGATAGCGGCTCATCCAATAGAGTGAATCTGCTACCCGACTAAGCATTGCCATAGCTGCCGCTCCTTGTGTGTGTAAATTCCACGATTAGGCATCATCGTAGAGTACCCAGGTATCTTTGCTGCCGCCCCCTTGTGACGAATTCACCACCAACGAACCGCGGGTGAGTGCCACACGAGTCAGCCCACCGGGCACAACCGTGACTTGGTCGCCGTACAAAATATACGGTCGTAAATCGACATGGCGCGCTTCGAGATTACTATCAATCACACAGGGTGCCCGCGATAATTGCAAGGTGGGCTGGGCAATATAGCCACGGGGGTCACTGATAATGCGTTGGGCAAATTCGGCCCGTTGCGCCGCCGTACTATGGGGACCAATCAGCATACCGTAGCCCCCCGACTCACCGACTGCTTTGACCACCAATTTATCGAGGTTGCTAATTACGTGTTGGCGCTGATTCGCATCACTGAGCAGGTACGTTTCGACATTGTCGATGATGGGGTCTTGGCCACTATAGTAGCGAATCATTGCCGGTACATAGGCATACAACGCTTTGTCGTCTGCCACTCCCGTGCCCAAGGCATTGGCGATGGCC
The DNA here is from genome assembly GCA_002292925.1 of Roseiflexaceae bacterium UBA965. Lineage (GTDB taxonomy): Bacteria > Chloroflexota > Chloroflexia > Chloroflexales > Roseiflexaceae > UBA965. Next base: position 3,399 of record DBCF01000133.1, read on the forward strand.
ACATTGCCGGCCCGGTAGGCATGCAACAGACCGGGTACGCCGAGAATCGAATCAGGGCGAAACACCAATTGGTCGACGAAATCATCGTCGATGCGCCGGTAAATCACATCAATGCGCTGCAAGCCGTTGGTGGTGCGCATGTAGACCACATTATTGTGAACCGCCAAATCACGCCCTTCTACCAACGGAATTCCCATCTGCCGGGCGAGATAGGTATGCTCAAAGTAGGCCGAATTATATGACCCCGGCGTCAATAACACCACCATGGGGTCACTGGTATGAGGTGCGAGTGAGCGCAATGTATTGAGCAAAATCTGCCCATATTGTTCGATGGGTTGCACGTTGTAGCGCTCAAACAGCTGCGGAAATACCCGCTTGCTCATCTGACGGTTGACGAGCATGTATGATACGCCACTAGGCACCCGCAAGTTGTCTTCGAGTACGGCGAACCGCCCATTGGGCAAGCGCACCAAATCGCTGCCCGTGACATTGATATAGACGTCCCGTGGTACCGACACCCCTCGCATTTCGCGCCGGTAGTGGCGACAACTATAGACCAGGTCGCGTGGCACAATCCCATCGTTGAGGATGTGTTCATCATGATAAATATCATGCAAAAACATATTGAGGGCGGTGATGCGTTGGGTCAGCCCTTGCTCGATTTGGCGCCATTCAGCGGCAGTCAAAATCCGGGGCAAGAGATCAAATGGGAAAATCTTTTCGGTGCCGTCTTCGTGACCATACACCGTAAAGGTCACCCCTTGTGCCAAAAAGGTGTCGTCAGCCGATTGCTGGCGTTGGGCGATTTCTTGGGCGGTGGCTTGTTGGATGCGTTGCACCAGCTCGGCATAATGTGGTCGTGGCTGACCAGTGCTGTCGAGCATTTCGTCCCAAGCGCTATCAAGCTGGTAGTGCGTAAATAATTGTTTGTTAAGCATGATATGTATTGTACGCAAGTTGTATGGATGACGCAATAGACGCTTTCACCAGAAAAAAGCGTCAGATTTGGATATTTTTGCCAAAACCGCTCAAGCTGCACCCCATCATATCTATGTGCGTGGCTTATCGGTGCACAAAAAACCTGCGGGCATGCAAATGAATGTGGGTACCACGTATTTTTTGTAAAAACTATGCGACAATAGATTGTGACCGTTACAAGGCAGTATTTTTTATAAAAGAGGTAAATAATGACACTTGCCCCACTCAAAAATGTCGCCACTACTATCATCGAACAACACGATGGCCCCACGAGTAGTGTCGAGATTTTGCAGTACGATCGATTGGCTGGGTGTGATAACCTCGAAGTCGCCCAAAAACTGTTTTATGCCAATCAGGTGGGTATGCACCTGAAGCAGGTGCGGATTCGTTTGAACAACGGCGCTGCCCAGCTCGAAACTGGCGAGATGCAATTTGTCAAAGGGAACGTGACGGTTGACACCACGATGGGTGGTTTGGGTGGTTTAGCCCAAAAACTGATTAACTCGAACCTGACCGATCAAACCACCTTTCGCCCTCGTTACCATGGCACGGGCGAGGTGTATGGTGAACCTACATTCAAACATTTTATTATTTTGACACTCAACAACGAAGAAGCGGTCATTGAACAAGGGATGTTTTATGGCTGTGAAGGGAGTGTTACCGTCGGTATTACCACACTCAAAAGTATCTCTTCGATGTTGTTTGGGGGCGATGATTTCTTCCAAATCAGTGTCAAAGGCACCGGTTGGGTGGTGCTCCAAGTCCCCGTACCTGCCAACGAGATTATTCGGTATGAACTCAGCAATGAAAAAATTATGGTCGATGGCTCACTTGCCCTGCTACGCAAAGGCAATATCGACTACAAAGTAGAAAAATCAAATAAGTCGTTGTTAGGCAGTATGATTGGCGGCGAAGGCTTGCTGTTGCAGACCTTTACGGGTAGCGGTGAAGTCTGGTTAGCGCCAACCAAACCCTTTTATGATCGCTTGCGGGTTGAAAGCACCCAAACGGTTATCAAAGACCCAACGATCACTGAGCCTCCCACTGCATAACCCATTTAGGTGCTCTGTTCCCATGCGACTTGTCCGATGAGATGTGTACCGCTGGAAAGTTGGTGTAATTCGAGTACCTGCATGCTGACACCCCAGCGGATTACGCGGGTGGTTGGTCGCACGGGCGTGATGTGTGCGGGCACGATAATCGCTAGGCAATCGATGGCTTGGCTAGTGGTGAGTGACCAGGTGCCATTGTGACAATGCAGGCGGATCTGGTCGCGGCAGGTTGTCCAATCCAACCACGTATCTGCCGACACAATCGGCATGCCGTGGCGCTGAGCCGCCTGCCAATTGGCTTCGATTAACGGTTGTGAATAGGTCGCAAAGCTGACGGGGTGAGAATTGATGGTCACCGGCGTGTAATAGCGCTGAGCGGCTGCGGCAATCAACTGGTCGGTGACAGCGATGGCGTGGGCCACCTCCCATTTGAAACTAAAGACGTATTCGGGGTGGATGAGGCATTCCTCTGTCCACAACGTCGGTTGCTGGAAGCAATCGATGATTTGGCCGTGCTCATCGACAAAGCGTACTGCCCGCCCTGAGCCACACACATAGCCCAGATAGGGGCTGACGGCGAGGTAGTTGCAGTCGAGCTGCACCCCGTGGCTGGCCAACACCCGGGCTGCCTCGACATACCCGAGCCAGCGTACGGCGTGCTGACGGATGGTGCGCACCGGCGCCGCATATTCACGCTGATGCCGCCCAATGTTTTCTGCCAACATATCTGCCACAACCCGTACTTGAGGCTCATCGGTGGCCAACCCTACCACGATATCTTGGGCCAGGGCCGGATGCACGCTAAAGGTATGGCCGGCGGCTTGCCAGCGTGTGACATCGCTGGGTGTGACGCGGCTTTGGGGTACCAGAAAAAACGTGCATTGTGCATCATGGCGTGCTAACCCTGCAATCAATGCCTCAAATTCAGTAACCTGTGACCAATCGTCGTCACTGGTCATAATCATGGTACTGGTTTGCTGGGCACGTGGGTAGTACCAGATGCGTGGTTGGGGGGCGTGGGTCATGATGAGGTGGGCCAGCAAGGCGGTGTGCAGGTCGGCTTGGGGGATGTGGGCACGCTGCGGATCGAGTTGATGCACAAACAATTCGCTGGGGCGATAGATGCCGTCGAGTCCTGCCGCACACAAATCAACGTATTGAGGGTCGCCTTGGCGGAGCCGGGCCACACAATAGGCCACATCAAAGGCATACAACAGTACATTCCCGGCACCGATGGTGCGACTGACAATTGCTGGGTGCTGATTGATATGTGCGAGGGTGGTGGCGTCGTCGGGCACGCGCCAGATAGCGGTTGGACCAATCACGTCGATGGGTTCCGCCACAATCGTGGCATCACCCACCGTCAATTGGCCGTGGGGGGTGAGCTGGTAGCAGGGGGTAAATCCCAATGCCTTGACCAAATTGTTATCGGGGAGCAATGCCAAAAGCGTGCCCCCCGCAGTGACATAATCACACAGCAAGGTGATTTGGTGGCGATCGAGGGTGGTACGAGGCAAGATGACGATATCGTGCCCGGTGAGCGTGGATTCGGTGAGATCGGTGAGATCGATGGCTTGGCTACTGACGAGCCCTTCGAGGCGCAACAGTTCCGCGAGGTAGTGGCTATAGCGGCTTTGGGGGGCGCTGGGGTCATGAATGATGAGCATACCACGTCCATTTCGGTTGTTGGTGAGTTATGATTTGGGGATGACCACGACGCCCCCACCGTTGTCGGCAGATTGCAAGGCACAAATCAAGGGAATGATAGAATCAGCCGCCTCGCGGGCATGAATGTCGGCCAAGCGGTTGGCCTGGATTGCGGCGAGGAATTGTTGGGCTTGGGCGACTTCCATCGTGCCGTGCCCGAGGGTCAAATTACGGGGCAGGCGGGGATTGTACCAATTGGGCACGGTGGCGGGGATCATGCGCCGGGCACCGGCTAGTTTGCGGTGGTAGTAGTAGTTGGTCGTTTCTTGCATGGGGCCACACTGGTCGCGACTGCGTTCAAACGAGCCATCATTGCCATAGACGCTGTAGTACAGACAGTAGGGGCGTTGCATGCCGTACGAGACGGTGATTTTGCAGACGGCGCCGCTGTCGGCCTTAAACAGGGCTACGGTGGTGTGGGTGGTGTGCCAATCCGAGGGTTGGCTGACGTGGTAGGCTTGGACTTCACCAAAGCGCACCCCCATCAGCCAACGCAAGGTGTCGAGGGCATGCGGGCCACCGCCCAGCAAGGTGGTCTGAGGGGTGGCAGGGTTGATGCGCCAATGATCGGCCGGGCGGTCGTCGACGATGTCATGCATATCGTGCAGGTATTCGCCTTCGCCATAAAACAGTGGACCGAGATCGCCGGCACGGAGGAGACCGGCGATGTCGTGTAAGCATTCGGCGTAGCGCACTTGATTGCCCATCTGGTAGGTCAAGCCGTGCCGTTCGCTGAGGGCGATGATGTGCTGGCATTCGGCAATTGTGAGCGCCATGGGAATCTCGCAAAGCACGTGTTTGCCGGCGTTGAGCGCCATGATGGTGTGTTGGCCGTGCAGGTGGTCGGGGGTGGCGATAACCACCGCATCGACGGCGCGATTGGCGAGGACGGCCTCGATATGGTCATAGACGTGGGGGATGTGGTATTGCTGGGCAATGCGTTGCGCGAGTGCGTAATCACTGTCGCAGACGGCGACTACGGTACTGTCAGGCAGCATCTGGAAGGCCTGTAGATGTGATAATCCTTGCCCGAGGCCGATGATGGCAATGGTGCGTGTTGACATGCTGTTTCTCCTTTGGATGGTGCCATTGTAGCCGAAATTGGACGGTAATATTCTGCGTTACAATACCGGTGTAGTCCGTTTGATACAGAGGAGTATGATATGGCACCGTTGAATGTTGCAGTGATTGGCGTCGGTGGGATTGCCCACACGCACATGCCTGGTTGGAAGGCCTCGCCCGATGCAAATGTCGTGGCTGGCGCCGATATTAACCCCAAAGCCCTCGAAAAATGGGCGGCTGATTATGGCATCAGCCACACCACCACTGACTTCGCCGAGATTTTGCGCAACCCCGACATCGATATCGTCGATATCTGCACCCCCAACATGCACCACGCCCCCTTGGCGATTGCCGCCTTGGAAGCAGGCAAGCATGTGATTTGTGAAAAACCGCTCGCCCCCACCCCCGACGAAGTACGCAAAATGATTGCTGCTCGCGATAAATCGGGTAAAAAGCTGATGACCGCCCAGCACTTCCGGTTTGCCGGTGTTTCGCAGGCCATGAAAAAAGAAATCGCCACTGGTGCCCTCGGTGATATCTATCATGCTCGGAGCTGGATGTTGCGCCGCAATGCCTTTATTCCCACTGCTGGTTTTGTCAAAAAAGAGCTGAGCGGTGGTGGCCCATGTATCGACATCGGCGTGCACGTGCTCGACTTGACCTTGTGGTTGATGGGGCACCCCAAACCAGTGGCAGTCACCGGTGTGGCCCGCCGCGAATTAACCAAAAAGCCCGGCGCCTTCTCGGTATGGCATCCCGGTAGTATTCCGGCCGACATGGACGTTGAAGACTTTGCTTCGGGTTTTGTGCGCTTCGAAAACGGCGCCACGCTCGTCATCGAAGTCAGCTGGGCTTTGCACCATGACACCATGGGTGAAGACATGCAAATCTGGTTGTACGGCCAAGACGGTGGTGCACAATGGCCTAAAGCCGAATTTTTGTCCACCAACTACGAAACGCGCCAGCTCTACAATCGTCAGCTCAAAGTCACCAGCGATCAACTCGAACCACACGCCCAAGAGTGTGTCGAGTTTGCCAAGGCCGTCGCCAACGATGCCCCATCGCCAGTGCCTGCCGAGCAATCACTGTATGTGATGTCGATCCTCGATGGGATTTATCGGAGCCAACGCGAAGGTCGCGAAGTGTCGATTACAATCTAACCAACGACGAATTCCCCACGGCGACATATATCGCCGTGGGGGATTTTTGTGAGGTCATTCCTTATTTGGTCGGTTCTTGGTAGGCACCAATTGGCCAAACCCGGAATTCGACGGTTTGACTGCTGTGAGTGTGGTACGTGTCCATGTTGGCGACGGTGACGGTTAATTGCTTTGGGACGCCATATTTGTTGGGAATCAAAAAAATCAATTGGCCACCCATACGAGCCCCTGGGGCCACTGTTTGGGCGAGAAATTCGGTTTTGAGATCGGTGGAATTACTAAGCGCCGACTGCGGTGGATTGCCATCGATATCGGTTAGTTGGAAGTATGTGCGATCAATGTAGATGCTGGCAGCGCTGGGCTCGCGCATGTTGACAATCAAGACAGACATTGCCACATAGCGTTGACCATCAGGTGCCGGTGCCCCATAAAATTCGGTGAGATATTTGAATCCACTTACAGCGACATAAATGCCATCACTACTATGCTCCCAATAGCCGGTATAGGGCATGTGGGAACGAAAGGTGTCAAGGATTGGTTGTGGAAGTAATACTACGTTATCATTATTTATCGGTGCTGGTGTTGCAACCGGGCTATTGTTTGCCATCTGGAGCTCGCTACCGAGTAACCCGAGTTGGATGCGATACGCAAGCGGATTATTGGGGTGGTATTCCATGCGGGCGCGTTCAAACACCTGCACTACGAATGATTCATTACCGATAACTTTGCGGTATGGAGGAGTCAGTGGCATGCCAAACAATGCCAGACTTTCGGCGTCACTAATTGCTGGATTTCGGTCTTGTTGGAGCCCGTGTCGCTGCCAATATGCCAAAAAATCACCACAGGCTTGATAGGGAGTCCCAGCGAAATTTTTGCACTTGAGTGTCGATTTTTCTGTATGCGGCGGATCTACTGCGTCGAGCGTGTCGACATCAACTCCAGCTAGTGATTCGGCGCCGAGTCGCCCCAACAACACGGTATATGTGTCTGGATTATTGGGATGATACTCGAGTCGGGCGCGTTCAAATTGTTGACCAATAATTGGAATACCATCTACTGTGAGTGATTGGCTTGCAGCCAGTGGATACCCAAATATCGGTAGACCACCTTGGTTTGTCCAAAACGATACTAACGTAGGGTCAATACAAATAGTATTGGTTGTAGCGCAATCTGCTGCCATAACGCTGGTGGTCGGTTGGATTCCCCACCCCAACATGGTAAACACCATTGCACTTAGCCATAATTGATGATAACGATACATAATGCTCAATGAACGCAGGCACAATGGACTACTAGGGTATTGTGTCGATACGTTATGTGTTGATGAATGTAGTAATCATACACCAGAATGAAGTAGGAAGTAGGAAGTAGGAAGTAGAAAGTAGAAAGTAGAAAGTAGAAAGTAGAAAGTAGAAAGTAGAAAGTAGGAAGTGACATATGAATGAGGGGCGATTAATGTGCGGCACCCATGCATCAATTGTCGCAGCTACATACGTGTCAGGGCGCCGTGGAACGACATCGAGTGGGGTGATTTAATTTACTGTTGGCCAGACTCTGAATTCAATGGTTTGGGTATGGAGCACATCTGGTTGATCTGCATTGGTATAGGTGACAATGAGTTGTGCTGGTGCCGCAAATCGTTCTATGACAAAGATGAGTTGCCCCCCATCTGATTGACTAGGCGCGATGGTGTTTTTCAACAAGGCCTGATCAAGATAAATGTAATCACGGTAAACCGTTGATTGCCGACGATCAAGGTCAATTAATTTCATGTTGGCAGGATCTACGATAATTGCCGGCGCATCGGGGCTTCGATTATTCCGAATCGTAATCGAAAAAGTGATATATTTCTGAAACGATTCGGCATCGTTACCATAAAACGATTTAATATACTTGAAATTACCAACTGCCATATAGACCCCATCAGCACTTCCCCACCAATAGCCTTTTTTTGGCATCCCCGAGCGAAATCCATCAAGGATTGAATTGGGTAGTAATACGACTGCGGGTGTTTCTACGGGAGTGGCCGTCGCAGGGATTTCGGGTGTTACAGTTGCAACTTCGAGTGTCGGTGTGATGGTGGTAGTCGCATAGATTACTTCAGTTGCAACAGGAATCAGTGTCGCGGTTGCTACTGGCATGCTGGTTTTGACCATCGTGGCGGTAGCGACAATGGTGGCTGTTGGTAATGGTATGGCTGTAGCTGTGGCTGTTGGTACCATGGTGACCATTTGTACCAATTCGGCACGTTCGAGTAATGCGAGCACTACATCAGCTGCTTGCGTGTCGTTTGGTGCGACGGCATCTGTGGTAGTCGTGATATCGGTTAATGGCGTGACAGTAGGGCGGATACGCCGGGGGATTTTGATGGGTAATCCAAATAGGGCCAACCCCTGTGTGCGCACTTTGGCTAAATCAGTACCAAATTGTCCGAGTATGCGTTCGTCTACACGTTTGGCGGGCACAAACAAGGTCAACATGACGGCAAATACCACAAATAACATTACACGATTGAGCATTTGGTACTCACTGGCATGGTGATTTAGGAGAATATCGCCTACGAATGTATGCATTCTTAAGCGATATGTATAATCTATAGTATAGTGTGCTTTTGTTGATAGGAATGGGATTATTGTGAACAATACGATTACATTTTTGTTTATTTATTTATATTTTGAATTATATAATTGTAAAATGTTAACGAAAAACGACGTAGGGGCATCATCAATACTCTTCATACGCGGGTACGCCACGCCATACTAGCAATGTAGGCCGTTTTTTGCCTACTGATAGCTCTTGTATGCGAAATAGGTGCGATGTGGATTTGGGATGGTAGTGGTCTGAGGCATCAATACAGGTATGTGCTAGACGCGGCGTATCGAACAATCAAAATGTCCTTATTGGACAATTGGCCAGACGCGTAATTCGATGGTTTGAGTCACCCGTGAAAGGTAATCATCCATGTTGGCAACACTGACAATGATTTGGGCTGGGGCGGAGTATTTGTGTATCAAAAATACTAATTGGCCGCCGGTCTTTTCGCCTGGTGCTAATTCGATGGCTTGTAATGGCAAATTCAGGTCATCGCTTCCGAGTGACGCGGCTGATTGACGCCCATCGAGATCAATCATCGTAAAGTTTGTACGGTCGACGTAGATGTTTTTTCCATCAGGACCTCGAGTGTTTTTGATGGTTATTGATAACGTCACAAAGCGTTGTTTATCGGGGGCATCTGCACCGTAATAACTTTGTAGGTAGCGGAAGCTCCCAACGGCGAGATAGACGCCGTCAGCACTATTTTGCCAATACCCCTTGGGTGGCATATGGGTACGGAATCCGTCGAGAATATTGCGTGGCAAAATGACAATGTCAGCGGTGGTAGCTGTTTCGGCAGGGACACTAATCGTGGGTTCACTAGTGGGCAGACTCGTGGGTTCGCTGGTTGGCTCACTGGTGGGTACTACTACTACTGTTGCTTTGGGCACTGCGGTGAGTAGCGGAGATTTGATATTAGTCACTGTTAATGTGACTAATTTTTGGGGGGTAGTTGATGGCACTTGGGTGACTACTGCTGTTGGTTGTTGCGTGGACTGTATGCGCTGGGTTGGCACTGGGAGATTGTCAGGTGTACTGAATCCCGCACCGTAGATTAACCCATAGGGGAATGTCGTGATAATGATTGTGGCTGCCGATGGGGTGGGCTTGCGCATGATCTCATTATCAGGAGTGCTTCCAATCCCGACGGTGATGAGATTTTCGTTGATATTGCGCCCAATCTGCCCAAACACAGCCCGCAATTGATCACCGAGATAGGTAGTAACTCCACCACATACCGTATGATCAATCGTGTCGCTCGTCACGTCATTTGTGCAAATCCGTTGCGTTGGCGTTGGGTTGGGTGTATTGGGCGTGGGCTGTGGTGTCATGCCAAAACGCCCCGTAAAGATATGCTCTATGCGCGCTGATGGAAATACAACGCAAAATAAGATGATAAACCCGATCATGAGCATTGTGCGGTTTGACATGCGAAGCCTCTATGTAGCGTAGCCGGATTGCTCACACAATCGACTGCGATATGTGCTATTTGCTAAATCTATCACTTCAATCTTTCGCAAAGATTGTATGAATATGATAGGTTGATTATAAATTGTTTTTAGGGATAATGCAAGTTATACAAATATTGGGTTTACATGATTATAATCACAAATATACATACTACATACGTGCGTATTTTTTGTCAAAAATATATTACAAATTACAATATTATCGAATGAATAATCTACTACTTTTGTACGTACTATAGAGACTATCGTAATCAGTATCAGTTTTTTATCAGACGATGTATAGATTGAATTGGTCGTGCATGCATAAAAATCTGCTATGATAAACATACGTAATGCTGATAATAAATTAGGACTTCATGAAAAAACACTACACGCAGCATGGGGAAGTAATTCGTTTGGGTGCAGTAATTGGGCAGGGCGGTGAAGGTACCGTCTATCGGGTTGTCAAAAATGACACGCTGGTGGTGAAAATATACAAAGAGATTAGCAAACAGCCAAACGAAAGTCCGCAGGCGTACGTTGCGCGAAGTCACACGGTGCGCCGAGGGCAAGAACAAAAAATCCTAGCGATGGTTGCGAACCCACCATATGATGCGATGCATTCCCACGGGCATGTATCAATTGCATGGCCGACAGCGGCGATTTATGAAGGCAAGCAGTTTGTCGGTTTTTGTATGCCCAAGGTTAATGGGTTTAAAGTGTATGACGTATTACAACCTCAAGTCCGGAGCAAAAATCATCCGCAATGGAATCATCGTACCTTGTATCGTTTGGCGCATAACATGGCAAAAGCGGTAGATGCGCTCCACCGCAAAGGGTATGTGATTGGTGATATCAATTTCCATAATATGTTGTGTCATGACAATGCATTGGTGACGTTGATTGATTGTGATTCAATGCAAGTACGTGATGCCCAAGGACAATCGTATCGTTGCCCCGTGGGAATGCCCGAATACACCCCGCGTGAGTTGCAAGGTGCCGACTGGACCGTGGTGAATCGCACGCCTGATCATGATTGTTTCGGTTTTGCGGTGATTTTGTTTCAATTATTGATGCAGGGCTTTCATCCTTTTGCAGGCCGGTGCCTCGACCCGCGCAAAGAAATAGAGCAGATGCACGTGTACTGTATTACGCAGGGTATTTTTCCGTATGCGGATACAACCACGTTTGCGCCGCCCAAAGTAGCCCCTGCGTTTACGTTATTACCAGGCATCATCCAGACTAATTTTCGTTTGGCATTTACGCAACCAGGCCAGCGCCCATCGGCGGCATCATGGGCCGAAATAATCAATGCAGTCGAAAAGCGTTTGCAAGTATGTGCACATAATCCACAACACTATTACCCCAGTGATGGGGGGTGTGTGCTGTGTGCGGTTGAGCAAAATGCCGCACGCATAACGGGGAAGCCGCAGGTGACTACCTCGCCGCCCCCGGTAGGCAAGCCGCCGTTAGGGTCGCCATCGTTGCGGGCCACGTCCCCGCCACCAGTGTCTGCGCAGTCAACGACCACGAAATCAACGACCACTTGGCACCAACAGCCATGGTGGGGCAAGCTTGGGCTGGTGGTATTGTTTCTTGGGGTGCAGGTGTTGTGGCCAAGTATACGCTGGTTGGCGGTGCATTGCTGGCGTCTGTTGGTTTTTTTGTGGGATACCACCGGGATTGTGAGCCGACAATGGCTTTGGCCTGCCCTAAAATATCTAGGGCGTGTGATGTGGCAATTAATGGGGTTGTTGGGGCGGGCAATTGGGTGGTTTGTCTGGGCTCCAGGGGCACGGTATCGGGTAGCGACCGTGGTGGTGTTGGCGGCTATGGGCGGTGCCTATATGATGCCCAAAGGATACGAGTTGTGGTCACGTATTTATCCGCAATGTACAGCGACGGCAATGATTCAACGGCAATGGCCGATGTTGCCACCAACAGTGATTGCTCAAATGGATGCAAATGTGGCCGCCGCACCCATCCAGATTGATAGATTATTTGTGGCAAATACCACAGAGATTCAACAATATCGGACGCAATTTGCGCAATGTGTCGGTAATGAAGGGGTGTTGACGCCAGCCATCGATACGACGCAGGTCGCGATTGCACATGAATACGCGTTACTCGCCTATCGCCGCTTTCAATATCCAAGCATACAATGGCATGACACCCGTACAATCATGATTGATATTGCCCAAGCCTATCAGACTATGGCACCACGCTCGGGATTTGTGCATCTGCAACTTGCCACACTGGCCACCGGAGATACCTCTGATACGGCCTATGACTGGCTCATCCCAGCTGATGGTCACTGGTCAGTGACCGGAAGTATGGCGACGCATAATCGCACAATCTATGCTGACGGTTATGTTGACGGTCCATTTAGTGATATGCAAATCGTTGATTATCCGACACCAAGTCGGTTGGTCGCCCAGCTGGCGCGCAACGATGTGGTGCTGATATTACCCGCAGATGCCCCGCTGATGGCACAATATTTGGCGATGGCGCCGTTGCCTACTGATTATCGTGTGATGTTGATTCCCACCGAGTACGTATATGCGATACCACGGTAACGCTAGGGGATAATTGGCCAAACTCGGAGCTCGATGCTTTGTTGAAAACGACTCTGATCGGTATCGAGATTGGCAAAATTACATTCAATTTGGGCGGGGATGGCATCTTCGGGGATGTCAAAAATCATTTGGCCGCTATAAAATTGCCCCGGATTCAGGGTGGTGCCGAGGATGGGGGTTGCGATGTGCATCACTGTCGTGGTGCCGGCATAGCGTCGTCCTAGCGTATCGATGAGATTGATATAACGATAATCATAATACACGCCTGACTCTGTGCTTGCGCGTTGGTTTTTGACGAGGATTGCCATGCTGACAAATCGGTGTTTTTCAGCGATGGGGGTGTTATAGAAGGTGGATTGATAGCGAAAAGTGCTGGTTGCCACATAAATACCTTGTTTGGATTGCTCCCAATAACCATCAACGGGCATGCGGTAGCCAAACCCATTGAGGATTGCTTGCGGTAACAAGGGTACTTGGGTATCAACCAAAAAAGATTCGTTCATGGTGACGACAGTTTGTTGGGCGGGCGTATTTTCTCTAATTTCGGCATTGATCCGCCCCAACATCACGCGATCACTCAGGCTGTTTTCGGGGTGATATTCAAGACGGGCGCGTTCAAATATCTGGACGATGTACTGTTGCCCGTTGCGATTCCAGCGCATTGCCGGCGTAAGGGGTAATCCCAATAACGCCAGGCTTTCGGCAGCGGTGATAAACGCGAGGCTATCGAGTTGTAGGCCATGGCTTTGATAAAACGTGCGAAATGCGCCACATACGGTGTATTGCGCATTCGACAACGCGACGCATGAGGCATGAGTCCCTTGGAGTGATGCCTCGTCGCTTGGCAAGAGTGGCGATAATTCACTCTGATAACGGGTTAGCCATTCTACACCGATTAATCCGAGTTGAAAGTTGTATGGTTTGCGTTGCCCAAAGCGGTATTCTATCCGTGCCCGTTCGAAGTTTTGGATGTGATATGCTTCGTGGATATAGCGATGAGCGGATTCGTTGTCGATCGGTAACCCAAATAGTTGAGCCCCATTATTGGCTTGCCAAAACTTTTGGATGTCACCATTCACACAAATTTGTACGTCACTCGGCACACAAGGTGTGGCCGCATGGCTTGGCGTGGCCGTATTGCAACAATAGGTTATGCATATAATCACAATTAATATACGGTGCCACATGGTTGCGCTCCTATGAAGATGCATTATTCGTGCACTAGTTTGCATTATAAGTGATTTTTTTGTACGTATGGTATGAACAGATGTTTGAAAATTACAATCGATTTACAATTTAATAACAATAATTAAAGCTTTTATTCGTCAATAGTATGCAATAAATGCCATTATCATTTATATTAATTGCGCAGAAATTGCACAAAAAATCGGAATGAAATCCTTACAATTATTGCTCTTTCAAAATACCTATGTAATTTCCCTACTTGCCTTTGTATAGTACTTGCAATGGGCTACGATACTCCAGGTATACTGCGAGGCTGTTGTATGGGGTATGAATTGATGCAGTCACTATT
>DBCF01000111.1:0-192 GCA_002292925.1 Roseiflexaceae bacterium UBA965
ATCAGCATTGGTCAGTTGGGCATTACTCAGGTTAGCAGCTGGGCCGACCAAGTAGCCCCCCGTCAGTTGCCACCCAAGTGGCAACAACACGTTGGTACTGGTAATGCCGCCCGACGACACGCCGATGAGTGAGGTGTTTTGTAGATTAGCATTCGTTAAATTGGCGTTGCCAAAATGGGCGCCATCGAGCGG
>DBCF01000111.1:218-2289 GCA_002292925.1 Roseiflexaceae bacterium UBA965
AAGTTGGCGCCGGCTAGGTTCGAATCAGCAAAATTGACATTAGTAAAATGCCCCACACTCAGGTCAGCGCCATGCAAATCTACCCCACTCAGATCAATGTGCGTATCACTGAAGTCGCGGCCACTCAAATCAATATTATGTAGGTCACACATCCAACTGTGGTTGGTTAAATTGAGTGGGCAGCCCTGATTAGGTTCGGGTGTGAGGGGATGTGTGAGGGGAGGTGTGAGGGGAGCGGCCGTTCGTGTCACTATTAGTACCATCAGGACACGTAGTATCAAACCAACTAGCATTAATGAGATTCTGCACATTGTTTCCACTCGCTCCGGTAAGATTAGCGTGCGCAAACCTTGTATTGTTGAGATCTGCATTAGTGAAAATTGCATTCGTGAGAGTTGCTCTCTCGAGATTCGCATTGTAAAGATGCGCACCGGTGAGATCCGCTCCGTTGAGATACGCATTTTCTAGTTTCGCTAGTGGGCCAATCAAATAACTACCAGTTATGCTCCAATCGACTGGGAGCGCACTTGGTGTACCTATAATGCCTCCTGATACAACGTAATCTAGAGTAGCACCGGTAAGCGTCGTGCCGGTGAGATTCGCGCCGGAAAGCGTCGCACCGGTGAAATCGACACCGGTGAGCGTCGCATTGATTAGTTGGGCATTGTGGACACTTACTACACTGGTGAGATTCAGATTGGTGAGATTCGCACCGTTGAGATTCATGTATGGTCCAATAATGTAACCACTAATTAGGTGAAGAAACGATACAAGATTATTTGGTGTACCTATAATACCTCCTGATTTGACTCCTGCAAGAGAGGTATAGTTGAAATCAGCACCGGTGAGCGTCGCACCGGTAAGCGTCGCATCGAGGAAAGTCGCACCGGAGAGATCCACATTAGTGAAAATCGCATTAGTGAGCGTCGCATGGTCGAAATTGACACCGGTGAGCGTAGGACCAGTGAAATGTTCCCCGGTGAGATTACACCAACTCAAATCCACACCAGGAGCACGTGTCGCTGCACAATTAGGACTCGCATACGCTTTGGGGGGGTTGAGTGATAGCACGCCCATGCCGATTACCAACAGCAGGCAGTACATCAATACGCCGTTTTTCATCGTGATACTCTATTCAATACACATACCGTAATTGGCCACGTTCATCGCTAACGCTTACCCGTATTGCACAGCGCATTTGTTAATTAGTGATGGTGCCCGAACTGTATCACATGCCCTTCATTTCGACCCATGACGCACAGTCATGATTATTGCTTTTACCCATGACACAGAGTCATGATTATTGCTTTTTTTCAATATTCGTTGATAATAATGAAGTAATTGTTACGTTTTAAAGGCCACTGATGAATCATGAACCCCCAATTCGTATGCTCTTGGTTGATGATGATTCCCTCATTCTCTTTGCCTTAGAAAAAATCATCCAGAAATATTGCGATCTGCAAGTCGTAGGCAGAGTACGCAACGGGCACGAAGCCTTGGCATTCCTACAAGAAACCCAAATCGACGTCGTGTTGCTTGACATCGAAATGCCCCATATGAACGTCATCGAATGTTTGCAACAAATCCGTAGCCAACACCCCGCTATCATCGTTATCTTGCTCACCACCTTTGCCGAAGAGCAATATATTATTGATGGGTTGGCCAATGGCGCCCAGAGCTACCTGCTCAAAACTACACCTTTTGAATATTTGGGACCACACATTCGTGATGCCATTAATGGTACATTTATGATGCCGGCGCCCATTGCCGCCAAACTCGCAACATTGTTACAACAAAAAAAGGACTTCCATGAGAAGTCCATCAGCCCACTCTTTTTTCAGACATACGATATAACCCGCACCGAACAGCACGTTGTTAAGCTGTTGGTCAAACGCCTGACAAATCCAGAAATTGCGAATCAGTTAAAAATCACGGTCGGCACCGTGAAAAATCATTTAGCTACACAGACGCAGCAGGCTGCGTCTCTACGGTTGCCATTGCAACCGGCATGGAATGACGGGGGGAGCATTTCACACTTCCGACTTCATATCACCATGCATTGCATGGTGGA
>DBCF01000111.1:2338-19508 GCA_002292925.1 Roseiflexaceae bacterium UBA965
GCTCGACTGTGTCTCTACTACTTCATACTTCATCCTCGATTTATTCGGCAATCGGCACGGTAAAAAAGAATGTGCTCCCTTCCCCGATGGTACTCTGCGCACCGATTACACCACCATGGCGTTCAACAATTTCTTTGCAGATTGCCAGCCCGAGCCCACTCCCACCCACCAATCCATTACTCCGCGTATAGAATCGTTCAAAAATCAGAGGGAGATGTTCTTGGGCAATCCCGATACCATGGTCCACCACTGCAACATACCATTCATAGTGTGTTACATCAGTAATTGATTGGCGCACTACACTCCGCAATATAATTGGGGCCTGCGGATCAGCGCTATATTTCATGGCATTATCAATCAGATTTTGCAGTACCCGATACAGTTGCTGCCGGTCGATACACACGATGGCATCTGCATGAAATGTGTGCGGCACAAGATGTTCACTAATCAATGACCGACCTTGGGCATATACTAGCTGCCCAAAGTACGCACTCAATTCAGCGTTTAATTCGGCAACCACAACATGTTCCCATGCGAATTCCAACTGCCGCGACTCGAGTTTTGCCAAGCGAAACAAGTCATCGACCAGATTTTTTACATAGTCAATTCTAGTCATCAGCACACTAAATACATCTTGTTTTTCATGCGGATTCAACGAATCTTCCGTCAAAATATGCAGTGATAACTTGACCCCCGTCAACGGCGAGCCCATATCATGGGCAATATTAGCCATCAAACGAGATCGTTGTTGCGTGAGTGCGACCAGTTGCGCATTGCTTTCATTAAGTGCATCGGTGCGTTCAGTGACTTTTGCTTCGAGATTACGATTGACATCCTGGAGATCGTGCGCAAGTTGGACATTGCGTTGCTGAAAGCGCGTATAGCGATACGAAATAATAATTGCCTGCACTAATAACGTCATCAAAATCGCATACGGCACCATTTGTACTGACTGGATTTTATTGGTATATAAATAAAAATCGTGAATTATTGCAACAATGATAAACAACATACTGACCAAATTTAGTCGCGCACCTTCGCGCTTGCGCACGAGCAACAGGTAGCCTACTACCAAAAAATAATAGCCCAAGATAACGACCATAATTACTGTTTGGATGTTAAACGATAGTGTAAACATTCGTGGTGGCACAATAGCCACATAGAGTAGCGCAATCAGACTCACTACCACGCTGATTTTGTGAACTACGTCATCAACATCGTGACGATAAATGGTACGAATCAGTTGAATATATGTCAATAGCGCAATAAATTTCATACTATATTGCATATGCATCAACAACGTCCAACTCACCTCAGGCACTATTGAGTAAACCAGAAACTTATTCAATAGCAGGGCGCGCAATGCCACCGTCAAACAAAACCCCGCCAACCAGAGCAACTCGCTATCACGCCGATTCAACAGATAAATCATGACATGATAGAGGCCAATCACCACAAATACCCCAATCAGCAATAAATCCTGCACCACATAGCGATTAAACACGTGCTTCATCATCTGGTACGGCTGGCCAATCTGGACATCACCAAATATCCCGCTCTCGCGAAATGAATAATTGGATACTTGCACGATAATATCAAGTTGTCCCGTTTTGGGAATAATGTTGATGAGATTCACATAAATCTGGGCGTCTCGTTGCGCGCAGGGTCATGCGCCACCGTACCCAAGCCCCCTAGCAATTCACCATTGACCCAGATTTGATACGCCGAACCGACACTTTCGAGCAACAGCATGGTATGCGTGCGCACCTGATCGGGTGGAATCACCACCTGGGCACAATACGTCGCCACCCCAAAATAGGGTAGGGGTTGTCCAGCATTCACGTTGGGACCGAGTACCTGCCCAGCCCAACTCGACGGCACCGCGATAGAGGCCCCATTTGCCGTTGCTCCATCGGCAAAATCTGCTGGTGATAGCAATTGCCCCCAATAAAACTGCCATTGTCCGGACAGTGAGATTGGCGACTGCGTGGGCTCAGTCAGTGCGGGTGCAGCCTGGGTGACCACCACACGGACCACGAGCAGCGCAACACCAATAGCCACACTCACAACAAATGCGCGTTGCCAGCGGTTAATAACCATATATCAAGTACCTCACACTGTATGAGTTCCCCAAACGAGCGTACAGTGACGTTCATAGCGCATGGGTGAATGGTAGACTAAGGATTATTTTTGTCTGTATCATACATATCATATATATTGCCTATTACCCTATGAAAAATGTAAGGATTCAGGGTTAATTTTCCAATTATTCACAATTTTGGTTTAATTTTTTCAATTTATACGTCAATTTCAGCTATACATCATATATTCGCGACGGAGGTTGTTGTGTTCGTGCACATCATAGAGACGCAACCTACTGCATCTCTACGAATAACTTCCTACTTTATTTCACGCTTCCGACTTCACGCTTCCTACTTCATATACGGTATACTTACACTGATATTACTCGTTGACTACCGCACCGTAGTCGTGAGCACAGTCAACGCATAATTAGTGGCAATCAGCGACAGGGGCGTCAGCATGAGTACATGGTTATTGGTGGGGTTGGGGAATCCAGGCGCGCAATATACCAATACCCGCCATAATATCGGCTTTGAAGTCCTCGATTTATTTGCCACGCGTCATGCCTTGCATACCAACGGCACACGCGCCCAAGCCAAGCTGAGCGAAGGCACCATTGCCGGCCACAAAGTGGTCTGTGCCTGGCCGCAAACTTATATGAACCGCAGTGGGATTGCCGTGAGTGGTCTAGCCAGCTGGTACAAAGTCCCTGCCAACCAAATCGTCATCACCTACGACGACCTCGATTTGCCCTTTTCGACCCTGCGTTTACGTGAAAAAGGCAGCGCCGGCACCCACAACGGCATGCGCTCAATTGTGCAACTACTTGGCCATAGCGATTTTGCCCGCCTACGGGTCGGCATCGGCAAAGTCCCCGCCGGCTGGGATGCCTACGGCTATGTACTGGGCAAATTCATCGGCGCCGAAGCAACTGCACTCCCCGACGCATTGCAACGCGCCAGCGATGCCTTGACCCACATCATTGAGCTGGGGATGACTTCTGCCATGAACAAATATAACGTCAATAGCTAATCATACAATTACTGCATACACAAAACCACCGTAGCATCACTGCTACGGTGGTTTCATATTCCCAACCAACGCTTATTCGTCGCTATCAACGCTCCAGGCATGCACCCCTTGGGTGGTAAACGAGAAATGGCGCACCTGCATGCCGGCTTCACTCAACACCCGCTCCATTTCGAGACGGCGCTCAAATGGGCAAGCGATTACCATGAAGCCACCACCACCGGCCCCGGTGATTTTGCCACCCCAGGCGCCATGTTTGCGCGCTTTGGCGTAGATTTCATCGACCACTGGTGGCGCGATATACGGCGAGAAGGCTTTTTTGACTTCCCAGGCATCATGCAACAAGCGCCCAAAATCGGCAATCCGTTTGGTGCGGAGCAATTTGACCCCTTCATCCACAAACGCCTTGGTTTCGTCGTGGTAGCGCAACGTGTCGCCTTGTTGCAGACGACTCACTTGGTCGTTGACGAGATGTTCCGTCAACATTTTGCGGCTCCCGATATAGCCAATCAGCAAACAACTTTCGAGTTCGAGCAAGGCGCTCGGGTCACTCAGCACCGGCTCGACAATCACGCCGTTTTTGCTGAAATGATAGACGCTCATGCCCCCAAAGGCCGCCGCATATTGGTCTTGGCGCCCACCCGGGATGCCCAAATTCACTCGCTCAATCCGAAAGGCTAGTTCGGCCAATTCGTGGGGCGTCATGTTTTTGTGGAAGGCCTCGCCCATCAATTTGAGCATACTTACCACCAACGCCGACGACGAACCCAACCCACTGCCTGGGGGCACATCCGAAAACATGGTGACTTCCACGCCGCGGGCTTCGGGCATGGCATCGAGCACCGCTTGGGGCAAGCTCAACTTGCCGTCCCAACGGCCGGTCACGTTGCGACTCACCTCTTCGAGGTCGAGCGAACGAATCGTCACCGTGCCATCGTCACTAGGGCGCAACATGCACCGTACATATTTGTCGATGGTGCAATTAAGAACTTTGCCACCATGGTCTTCGGCGTAGGGGCTTACATCGGTCCCACCACCAAAAAATCCGATCCGCATCGGGGCTTTGGCTTTGTAAATGCGCATTACATGCTTCCCATTCATACTTTAGCTTGTCAAAGTATACCACGATGCCTTTGATTTGCACCGCCTATGAGCCAACTATCAGTTCCCTGATAGGCGCGTGCCACGCAACGGAATCACCAATTCTTTGGAAAAATCAGTCAAGCTTTCGAATTGGCCATCGGGGCGACACCAATAGGTGTCTTCGATGCGCACGCCATATCCTTTACTGGGGTAATACAAGCCTGGCTCCACCGTAAACACCGCTCCCGGCACCAGCACATCACCACGGTCGGTCAATGAGGGGAAGCCGAAGTCTTCGTGGACTTCCAGCCCCAGCCCATGCCCCAACGAATGGATGAAGCCTTCTTCGATGGGGTATTTGGTGGCGATTGTGTCGTGGCCACGGGCCGCAAAATAATCACACACCATGGTTTGGTATGGTTTGGTGGGTGCACCCGCCTCAAATTCCCCAACCACCGCGTTGAATGAGCCCAACACATCGGCATAGACTTGTTGGAGTTCGGGTGAGGCATAATCAATCGCAAAGGTGCGGGTCATATCGTGATAATAGCCCGAGGCGTCTTTGGGGAAGATGTCGAAGACAATTGCCTGCCCCCGTTGCAACACCATACTATCTTCGCCACGCGCATGGGGTAAGCCGGCATCCCGTCCTTGGGCAAAAATAGTCCCCTCGCCGACTAATCCTCGAGCCGCCAATTCGCGGTCGATGACGTGACGCACATCACCAATCGTCAATGGCTTGCCCGTCACGGCATCACAGACATCATCACCGTCAGCCACACCCGCCGCAATAAAGTCGACCGCTGCTTGCACTACCTCGCAGGTTTTGCGGCCGACGGCGCGCATTACGTCGACTTCGGCAGCGTCTTTGGTGAGGCGGGCCGCACTGATGAGGTCTTTGTCGAACTCGGCCACAAAGGTAAGCTCGGGCATGGCGGCTTCGAGACCACGCAACAACGCCAAAAACGGCCCAATTTGCACCGTGCCATACAACCCGACCCGCCCAGTAACGCCTAGGTCAGTCAACATTTGGCGACGCAATTCGACCCGGGCGGCCAGCCGTTCGGGGAATTGACGGCTGATTTCGCGGATATTCCAGCGGCTCGACGACACGCACACCAGCCCAGTCGCCTCGGCCTGCAACAATTCCCAGTCGCTATGAATCAACATGGCCGGCTCGTTGCGTTTTTTGATAACCAGACCAGTCAAATGGGCACCACGGACAAAATAATTAAAGGCGGGGTTGGCCGATCCCAGCCCATCGGGGCCTTCGACGACGATTGCGTCGAGGTGGCGTTCGCTCATCAAACGGTCGAGATCACGTTGCATCTGCGCTCTCCTCTGCCAAGGCACGGAGTTGTGCCAAATTCATCAAATCATCTTCGGGGTCACGATCTTTGGGGGTTTCGAGGATCATTGGCACCGCTCGAATCGCCGGATGGCGCATCAGGTTGCGGAATCCGTCGAGCCCCACAAATCCTTGGCCGATATGCGTATGCCGGTCAACCCGACTGCCGACGTCCTTTTGGGCGTCATTGGCGTGAATGATTTTGAGGCGATCGAGGCCGATGGTCTGGTCAAACTCTGCCAACATGGCGGCACAACCCTCGGGCGTGCGGAAGTCGTACCCTGCTACCAACACGTGGCAGGTGTCGAGACATACCGCGAGGCGCTGGGGGTATTTGCAGGTCTGGATAATCGTGGCAATTTCGCCAAAAGTGCGCCCCAGCGTGGTCCCTTGGCCGGCAGTCGTCTCGAGCAAAATCGTGACACTGGGTGCCACGTTGTTGGCCAAAATCTCGTCGAGGGCACTGGTAATGCGGGCCAAGCCCGCTTCGACCCCACTACCAACGTGGGCGCCGGGGTGGGTGACGAGGTAGGGGATCCCCAACTGCTCGCAGCGCTCGAGTTCGATGATAAATGCGGCAATTGATTTGGCCCGCAAGACATCGTCTGGTGAGGCGAGGTTGATGAGATACGAATCGTGTACCACCAATGGATTCATGCCACTTGCAGCGTGTGCCTCACGGAAGGCGCTGATTTCGCCATCGGTAAGTGGTTTGGCATTCCACTGTTGTTGATTTTTGCTGAAAATTTGTAGGGCGTCACAACCAGCTGCTTTGCCGTTGGCAAAAGCCTTGGCGAGACCACCTGATGTAGACACGTGTGCGCCGAATTTCATTGTCACCCTTTCGCCTATGTATGCTGTCTGTAGTATATCATTGTGATTTGCACTATAGCGCACACCTGTGGCAAATCTGTATTTTTCACACATACGTCACAATCGCTATGCTATGCCACAACAATCGGTTACAATAAGGAGAGTATGTAGGAAAAATCGACCAAATCAAAGGAACATATGACAACATTGCTGAGTTACGAGGAATTAGCCAACACCATTGAAGATGCGTGGGAGCAAGTGGGCTTACACGATCACGGCGTCAACGAATCAATTAACCCAAGCACACTCGAGCGTACCTTCCGTGCCGAGGTTTTCCCAGAGCATGGCGAACCACTCACCGACCAAAACATGCCCCCATGGGCCGAAGTCAGTTTCACGTGGGGACCCGACCAGCAACGCTTTAGCACGGGGGGCAAACCGGTGCTATTTGAGTTGGGCTGGAACTACACCATCACGCTGCCATCCCACGACAAACGCAACGATGTCGATTTGTTGCGGGCCTTTACCACAGCCATTCACCAAGCCTTGCGCAAAGTGTTCCAACAAACCCCCGAACATGACGTGCTGGCTGTTGAGATCCGCCGGGTCTATAAATCACCCGAATCACGCGAATTGCAACACATCCAATTGTTTGCCACCGGCGCAAGTGACATCAGCGACACCTTGGCAGCAACCAATATCGAGCATATCCAGGCCATCGTGCAAGAAGAACTCGTCGTAGTGGCAGCGTTTTTGCGCACCTTTGCCGAAGTCTTTAGTCCAGGTACCGTCGGCGGGTATCGTTCTGTCGAATCGGCGTAAGGAGTAACGTATGTCAGAGTTTGCCCGTTACTGGCGCTTACCGGTGTTGATATTTGCGGTGATTGTGATTGCCGATCGCCTCAGCAAATGGTGGATCGATACCAATCTGGGGCCGATTGAAGGGACAAGCATCCCCGTGATTGCGCCATGGCTCTATTTGACCTACATCAAAAACACGGGGGTGGCCTTTGGCATGTTCCAAGGCATACCGCATTTTTTCACCGTGATGAATATCTTGATTAGCTTTGGGGCGCTTTACATGTATCGCTACCAAATGTCCCACACCCTCGCGACACAGTTTTGTATCGGCGGGATTGTGGGTGGCGCGGTCGGCAATATTGTCGATCGGTTACGCCAAGGTTTTGTGACTGACTTTGTGCATGTCACTTGGTTCCCCGGAATTTTTAACGTGGCCGATAGTGCCATCACCGTCAGTGTGATTGTATTAATATTGGTTACCCTACGGCCAGAGAGTCCCACGAATGCATGATGATGACAGTATAGTGCTGGTAGTCGATGATACCGCTATCGGACAACGGCTTGACCGTTTTGTGACCGAGGCCGTCGCCGATTTGACCCGGAGCACCGTCCAACGCTTGATTGAGCAAGGGCATATTACCCGCAACGACAAACCAACCCGAGCGGCGGAGCCGCTCAAACGGGGCGACACGATTAGCGTGCAACTCCCCGAACCGGTTGACACAACCCTCGTCCCCGAAGAAATCCCGCTCAATGTGGTCTATGTCGATGACGACATCATTGTGGTCGACAAACCGGCCGGCATGGTGGTGCACCCCGCACCGGGACACCCCCGTGGCACCTTGGTCAATGCCTTGTTGTGGCATTACCCCGGCATGAATATCGGCGGCGGCATCCGTCCAGGCATCGTGCATCGTATCGACCGTGATACTAGTGGCTTGTTGGTGGTTGCCCGCAACGATTTTGCGCTCCAGCAACTGCAACAACAACAGCTGGCCCATACCATGCACAAAGAATACATTGCCTTGGTCGAAGGGGGCTTCAAAACCGATAGTGGCACCGTCGATGCCGCCATCGCCCGCCACCCTCGCGACCGCTTGCGCATGGCTATCATGGATGATGGACGGGCAGCCCGCACCCATTGGCGCGTCATCGAACGCTTCCAACAACAAACCGTGCTGGCATTGACCCTCGAAACCGGACGCACCCACCAAATCCGCGTGCATTGTCAACACATGCGCCACCCCATCATCGGCGACCCGATGTATGGTGTGCAAATCAGCAAACCTCGCCTCGAACGCCAATTCTTGCATGCGCATAAATTGGGGTTTTCGCATCCACGCAGCCAAGCGGCCGTTGAATTTACGAGTCCATTACCACCCGATTTGCAACGGATTCTTGATTTTTATCGGATGCGCAACGAACATACCTGGTAATGAATCACCGCGTGCCGATGCGCATATCTATGCGTCATCGGCACAAAACGGCTATGCTATACTACATCGTAGGTTTCTCCAATAGGCTTGATAGTCATGCCAGTCACCATCATTACCACACCACAGCATATTCTGCATACCAATGCGCACCACCCTGAACAGGCGGCGCGCATTGATGCAATCATGGCGACACTGCACGCCAACCCAATTACCGGTGCCACCATGCAGGTGGCCCGTATGGCTGATTGGGATTGCATTCGCGCCGTCCATACTCCAGACCACGTGGCGTGGTTACAACGGCGTTGTGACCGCATCACCGCCCTCAGTGATCTCACCGCCGACACCTACATCACTCCTGATAGTGTCACCGCTGCCCGCCAGGCGGCTGGGGCTGCCTGTGATGCCATCGATGCCATGCAGGCTGGCCAGCAGGCCATGGCACTAGGACGACCACCAGGCCACCACGCCACCCCCGGCGAAGCGATGGGGTTCTGTTTTTTCAACAACATCGCCATTGCCGCCCGCTATGCCCAACGCCACCACCGTTTACAACGAATTGCGATTATCGATTTCGACATCCATCACGGCAACGGCACCCAAGACGCGTTTTATAGCGATGCCGATATCTTGTTTATTTCGAGTCATTCGTCCCCGCTCTATCCGTTTAGTGGTAATCGTGAGCAAATGGGGCAGGGCGCAGGTCATGGCACCACTCTCAACATCCCACTGCAACGCCTCAGCGATGATACCGCCTATCTTGCCGCGTATCAGCAGGTGGTCATCCCGGCGCTCACCCGCTTCCAACCCGATTGCCTATTAATTTCAGCAGGATATGACGCCCATTGGGACGACCCTGTCGGCAATTGTGCCTTGTCCGTAACCGGCTATGGGCAACTCATGCGACTCTTGATTGATGCAGCCGATCAACTCTGTGATGGCAAAATCGCCGCCATCCTCGAAGGTGGCTATAGCCAGCGGGCCTTGGCCGCCAGTGTGCACGCCACGATTTGTCAGCTCGCCAAACAACCCATGCTGACTGACAGCCTCGGGCAACGCCCCGGCAATTCCCATGGGGCCGACCAATCAATTGCGTGGTTGCGGACCCATCATCCCTTATTACACGACGCAAAGGAGATTTTTTCATGACACTTGCGGTCATTGACTATGGCGCCGGCAATTTGCCCAATGTGGTGCGGGCACTCAAACACCTCGGCGTAGATTTGACCATCACCAGCGACCCTGCCGTGGTGGCACAGGCGCCGGCGGTGGTATTACCCGGTGTGGGTGCCACCCTCGACACCATGACCACCCTCAATCGCACCGGATTGGCCGATGCAATCCGGGCGGCAGTGGTCCGGGGCGTCCCTTTCCTCGGAATTTGTGTGGGGATGCAGGTGTTGTGTGACATCAGCGAAGAATTTGGCCCTCATGACTGCCTTGGGATTATCCCTGGTGCGGTACGCCGATTCCCCGCCACCCTCAAAGTACCCCAGATTGGCTGGAACCAAGTGCGCTATACGGCAGCACACCGCACACATGCCTTGTTTGACGGCATCCCCGACCAGACCGATTTTTATTTTGTGCATTCATACTATTGTGATGTCACCGACAAATCGATTATCGCCGGCGAGACCGATTACACCCTCGACTTCCCTAGTGTATTAATCAAAGGCAATTTGGCGGCGGCCCAATTTCACCCTGAAAAAAGCGGCAGCGCCGGGTTACGCCTGCTCCGGAATTTCGTGCAGCACATGGCACAGCTAGATTGCGAGTCACCGCATGTTTGAACTCTACCCGGCCATTGACATCCACCAAGGGCGCTGCGTACGTTTGACCCAAGGTGACTACGCCACCGCCAATGTGTATGACGAATCTCCGGCCAATGCGGCCCGACGCTGGGTGGCAGCGGGAGCGACCCAATTGCATGTGGTCGACCTCGATGGCGCCAAAGCCGGCTACCCGGTCAATCTCGAAGCCATCGCCGCGATTACTGCCACCGTCTCCATCCCCATCCAATTAGGTGGCGGGATTCGTACCCACGAAAACGTCGCTACCGTCCGGCAGCTAGGTGTCACCCGAGTCATCATTGGCACCAAAGCGGTCCAATCACCAGAGTTTGTGGCCGAGCTGGTCGCACAGCACGGCGACGCCATCATCGTGGGCGTAGACGCGCGCGATGGCTTGGTGCAAACCGCCGGCTGGCTGGCTGGATCACACGTCAGTGCCACTGATTTGGTGGCACAGATGCGCACCTTGGGTGTTACTCGCGTCATCTATACCGATATCAGTCGTGACGGCACCCTCAGTGAACCCAATTATGCCGCCACCGCCGACTTGCTCCACCCCGATGGCCCAAAAATCATTGCCTCGGGAGGCGTGAGTCATGTCGACCAACTTGTTACCCTAGCCCGCCTCGGGATTCATGGTGTCATCGTCGGCAAAGCGCTCTACACCGGTGCAATTGAACTGACCAACGCATTAGAATTGCTTGCAAAGGAGTCACAATGAGCGACAACAATACCTCGAATATCAGTGCCAAGTACGAAGAAGAGCGGAATCGTTCGAGCAACCAATCACAGATTAGTCATTTGCAAAGCCAAATCGACGAATTGCGCCGCCTGCTCCGTGACCAAGGTCAAAAATACCAATTGGCCATTGAGCAGGTCCGCAAAAACGACCAAGCCAATGCCGACATGGAGACTCAGTTTTCACGGCAGAACCAAGAACTCAGCCAAACCATCGACGGCTTTCGCCGTGACATTGGGAGCTTGCGCAAAGAATTTGCCAGCACACTCGTCAAAGTCGAAGATGGCATCCAACCCATCCGCGACATGCAAGCCCAAATCCAAGAACTCGGTACCGCCCGCAAAGACGACCGCGTCTCTGTGGCTACGTTGATTAATCGCTTGGCCGAAACCGAACAAAAAATCGGTGCCTTGTTTGCCTTGGTACGTGAGGCCGACGAGCGCTACCGCAGTGTGGTCACCCGCCTCGAAACATTTCAATCTGCCGAAGACACTCGCCGGGCCGAACTGCGCAAAATCCTCGAAGAAGTCCAAATCGAGAAACAACAACTGCGCCGCCAAGCCGTCGAAAACCAACAACTGGTCGCCGACAGCAAATACATCCTCAGCGAACAACAAAGCCGGCTCGTGCGCCTCGATGACTTCCGTAGCCAAATTGACAAAGTGTCGACTGAAATCCCCGAACAAGTCAAAAACCTCGAAACCAAAATCACCACCATCGGTCAAGAAACCAAACAGGTTGAACGCCTCGCCTCAGAGCATTATTTGGCTAATCAACAGCGCATCGAAGAAATTCGCCTGCAACAAGAAGAAAAAATCACCAGCCTACTCGACACCGAAGAACGCCAATTCCGCCAAATCACCACCTGGATCGAACGCATCGACACCTACGTGCGTGATCTCGAACAACGACTCACCCGCACCCACAACCGCCTCGAAAACCTCCAGCATGACCACGCCAATCACTTCAATGACATCGAAACGCGTGAAATGGAATTACTCAGTGCGAGTGTCAAAACCATGCAGACCATGCTCGAGCGCATCAAAGTAGAGCGCACCAGTCAACCAGCGCCCGACGGAAAGAGTCGCTAATCATGTTGAAACGACGCATTATTCCCTGTCTCGATGTCAAAGCGGGGCGAGTCGTCAAGGGCGTATCGTTCGTCGATCACCGTGACGCCGGCGACCCGGTCGTCCTCGCCGCCTACTACAACGACAGTGGCGCCGATGAATTGGTGTTTTATGACATCACCGCCAGCTCTGACGAGCGCAATATCATGGTAGAGGTGGTCGAACGCACTGCCGCCCAAGTCTTTATCCCACTCACCGTGGGCGGGGGCATTCGCACCGTCGACGACATGTATCGGATGTTACGGGCCGGTGCCGACAAGATATCCATCAACACCGCCGCCGTCCTCAACCCACAGCTCATCAGCGACGGAGCCAAGCGCTTTGGCAGTCAATGCATTGTGTTGTCAATCGATGTACGGCGCGTGCCCGATAGCGATGGCGCCCCCCAATGGCAAGTATTTACCCACACCGGCGCCAATGCCCGCTCGACTGGTATTGATGCGGTGCAATGGGCCATCCGGGGTGCCGAATTAGGTGCTGGCGAGTTGGTCATCAATAGCATGGATGCCGACGGTACCTACGGCGGCTATGACATTGCCTTGCTCCACACCATCTCGAGCCAAGTCGGCATCCCTGTGATAGCATCAGGGGGCGCCGGCACACCACAACACCTCTATGATGGCTTTGTACTGGGTGGCGCCGACGCCGTCCTCGCAGCCAGTATTTTCCATTTTGGCAACTATACAATTGCCCAAGTCAAGGCTGATTTACACGACCGTGGCTTGGCAATGAGGTAACACCATGCACATCACCGTCCGTTATTTTGCCGCCCATCGTGACATCAGTGGCGTGGCGAGCGAGCCCCTCGACGTCCCTGATACCAGCACCTTGGCCGATGTCTGGCAATTGCTCGAGCAACGCTACCCCGCCTTGGTACCTTATCGTAACCGAGTGTTGCTGGCCCAAAACGAGCGCTTCGTGCCTGCCACCACCACCCTCAATGCGGGTGATGTGGTGGCGTTTATCCCGCCGGTGAGTGGTGGGAGTACCACGCCACAATTCTTGGTGACCAATGCGCCCCTCGACCCCGCCCCATTGGTGGAATTGGTGGGGGCACCGGGGGTTGGGGCGATTGTGACCTTTAGTGGTACGGTACGTGATCATTTTGGCGAACGGAGCACTGCCCGCCTCGAATACGACGCCTATCACGAAATGGCCGCTGCCGTACTCGCCGATATCGCCGCCGATGCCACCCAGCGCTTTGGTTTGGGCAATGTCGCCATCCATCATCGCATCGGCATCCTCGAAATCGGCGATGTGGCAGTGATTGTGGTGGTGGCATCTGCTCACCGCGGACCAGCCTTACACGCTACGGCATGGATTATGGATCGCATCAAAGAAATTGCGCCTATTTGGAAAAAAGAGCACTGGGCCGATGGTGAAAATGAATGGGTCGGGCACGAATCTGACCGGCCAACTGCCTGAAATTGATACACAAAAACCGCTCCTCACACGTATCATGTGTGAGGAGCGGTTTTGCCTGTGCAATTACTGCAAGAGTTTTTCGAAATTGGGTTGGTCGGGTTGGCGCTTCCAGTTGTTGCTCAACGACTTGATGGTTTCGTCGCCAATCCAGTATGTCAATAACGACCCCAAAATCAAGCCGACGGCGCTCCCAATTGCGGCCCCTAGGCTAAATGCCATAATCCGAGAACGTCCTGATTCCATAATTTTATTTCCTCACTGTACCACAACGAGCGGTGTAGCCGCATCCCAAAGGCGTTCGAGGCGATAGAAATCACGCATTTCATTCGAGAAGATATGCACAACCACATCACCATAATCAAGTAACACCCAACCAGCAGACGTCATACCTTCGGTTTTTGTTTCAAGACCATATTCTTCGGCGACACCTTCGTCGACCACATCCAGCAATGATTTGAGTTGACGTTCGCTGCCACCACTACAAATCACAAAAAAATCAGCAAACGTCCGCAACGAGCGCAAATCTAACAACATGATGTCGCTGGCTTGCTTTTCTTCAAGGAGCTCGACTACGCGTCGTGCCAATGCCTGTGTATCCATGCCACTCCATTTACCACGAGGTGAGACACCTCGAATATACTCTACCATACTAACAAATCAACTACGATTTGTAAACAACTCAACGA
Source organism: Roseiflexaceae bacterium UBA965 (assembly GCA_002292925.1). GTDB lineage: Bacteria > Chloroflexota > Chloroflexia > Chloroflexales > Roseiflexaceae > UBA965. The sequence continues at coordinate 16,698 of DBCF01000111.1, forward strand.
AACACCACAATCCGCAACGCCTGTTGTAAGGGCTCAGGGACAAACATCAACACTACACCACCAAACATATACACACACAAATTGACCATACTCGATTCCCGCAACATATCAACCCATACTTGATTGGGGAAGGCTGCCATCACAAGTAATACCATCACACTCAAAAGCACTGCTTGGAGCGTCCCCAACAATGCCCCAATAATATGATCAACCCAGCCAAGTGCAATCAATCCATAATAATGCTGAATGAGCGACGCCATCAGACTCGCACTGCCACTCACCGCCATCATTATTAACAACACCGCTGTTAGCATCGCAACTGCATCATCGGCAATCATGCCCTGCAACACATCTGCCACACTTGAGGCAAATCGACTTGCCATCACAATACTCGCAAGTAACCCGGTGACTGCAAGTAATTGTCGGATCGCACCCCAATAAAATCCCAGTGTCGTAAACAGTACGATGATTATAATAATTACAAGATCAACAGTGATCATTGGACGCTGTTGCCTCTCTCATCAGCAACGGTATTGTTGGTAAGTATACCATGTTTTATGTTAATTTAATTCGCTAAAACTACCGTGTTTTATAAAAATAAATACACAAAAAAACATTATGTCTGTAAAAAATATGTATATAATATATATATTTTTACACAGACATAAACGGCACGGTACACTTGGTACCGTGCCGTTCTCGAATTTATCGGGCCGATTTAGTCGACGGTATATTGGCCATCAACCACATCGCCATCTGCAGGTGGCTTGCCCGAACCATCACCGGAATTAGCGGCAGTGGCTTGTTGGGTAGCTTGACCCATCAACTGGGCAAGTTCTTCGCCTGTGCTCTTCATCAACGATTCGTTTTCGTTGGCGATGGCAGTACGCAATTCGGCAATGACGGTGCGAATTTTTTCGGCGAGGGTCGCATCGATTTTGTCAGCCAAATCATTGAGTGATTTTTCGCTGTCATAAGCCATGCTATCCGAACGATTCTTGAGTTCGATCATTTCACGTTTGCGGCGATCGTCTTCGGCGTGGGATTGGGCATCACGTACCATGCGCTCGACTTCGTCTTTGTTGAGATTGGTGCTGGCGGTGATGGTAATGCGTTGTTCCTTGCTGGTGGCTTGGTCTTTGGCCGACACATTGAGGATACCGTTGGCATCGATGTCGAAGGTGACTTCGATTTTTGGCATACCACGGGGTGCAGACGGGATGCCTTCGAGGCGGAAGCGCCCCAAGGTCATGTTGTCACTGGCCAAATCACGCTCGCCTTGCAAGATGTGGATGTCGACAGCGGTTTGACTGTCGGCAGCCGTCGAGAAAATCTCGCTCTTGCGGGTCGGGATGGTGGTGTTGCGCTCGATCAAGCGGGTCATCACGCCACCCAAGGTTTCGACACCGAGGGACAACGGCGTCACGTCGAGCAATACGACATCTTTGATGTCGCCGCCCAACACACCGGCTTGGATGGCGGCACCGATGGCCACCACTTCGTCGGGGTTGACGCTCTTGTTGGGCTCTTTGTTGGTGAGCTTGCGCACCAATTCTTGCACCACCGGCATACGGGTCGAACCACCCACCAACACTACTTCGTCGAGGGCGCTGGCTTGCAAACCGGCGTCGCGCAAGGCCTGGATGACAGGGTTCTTGAGGCGCTCAGTCAATTCGGCCGTGAGTTGCTCAAACTTGGCCCGTGACAAACGCATCTGCAAGTGCTTGGGACCGCTGGCGTCAGCCGTGATAAAGGGCAAATTGAGCTCGGTTTCGGACATATTCGAAAGTTCGATTTTGGCCTTTTCGGCGGCTTCTTTGAGGCGTTGGAGCGCTTGGCGATCTTTGCCCAAATCGATGCCTTGGTCTTTGCGGAACTCGTCGATCATCCAGACTACCACGCGCTGGTCGTAGTCGTCGCCGCCGAGGTGGGTGTCACCATTGGTAGCTTTGACTTCGACGACGCCATCGCCCACTTCGAGCACTGACACGTCAAACGTACCACCACCAAGGTCAAAGACCAAAATGGTTTCGTCCTTCTTTTTGTCGAGCCCATATGCCAAGGCGGCAGCAGTTGGTTCGTTGATGATACGCAACACTTCGAGGCCTGCGATTTTGCCGGCGTCTTTGGTGGCTTGGCGTTGGCTGTCATTGAAGTAGGCAGGTACGGTGATGACGGCTTTGGTAACTGGCTCACCCAAATAGGCTTCGGCATCGGCCTTGAGTTTCTGCAAGACCATGGCGGAAATTTCTTGGGGGGCGTATTCTTTGCTGGTGTTGCTCGAAACGATACGGACATCGTTGCGGCTACCTTGGTTGACTTTGTAGGGCACCATTTCGCGTTCTTGGTTGATTTCGTCGTAGGTGCGGCCGATAAAGCGTTTGATGGAATAAAGGGTGTTTTCGGCGTTAATGGTGGCTTGGCGTTTGGCGGTTTGACCGACTAAGCGTTCGCCGCTCTTGGTGAATGCCACAATCGACGGGGTGGTGCGATTGCCTTCGGAACTGGGGATGACAACCGCATCGCCACCTTCCATCACGGCAACACAAGAATTCGTCGTGCCTAAGTCAATTCCAACAATCTTACTCATGGTGTGTAAATACCCCTCTTATAATTAAATTTGCCGTACAGTCGCATCATCGTGATATGCGTTGATGACGCTGGGTAATTCGCACCGTATCAGTACGAATCCGGTATGTTTTAATTGTAGCGAATTCAGGCGCATCTGCAATAGCACTCATATTAGAAATGTGTATGAAGTGAAGGAGGAAGTATAAAGGCGGAAGTAGGAAGTGAAGTAGGAAGTGAAGT
>DBCF01000175.1:0-10502 GCA_002292925.1 Roseiflexaceae bacterium UBA965
ATACCTACACCCCTACCAATACCAGTACCAATACCTCCACTAACACACGGACTGCCACAAATACACCACTCATCATTCCATACAACAGTAATCTTGATTCATTTGTTGCGACATTTTCGGCGAATAAAGGTATCTTTTTTGTCTCGGCAACACCATCACCAACCCCTACTGCAAGTAAAACCGCCACGCCAAGTGATACTCCTACGGCATCGATTACAAGTACACCCTCAAACACCGCCGTTATTATCCCCTATGGATCAAGTATCAATCCCGTTGTGGCGACTTCCGCCGCCGCATCAGGTATTTATTTTGCCACGACCACAATGACCGCATCAGCAACGACGACGATAAGCGTCACTCCATCGACAACGGGAACTGCAACAAATACGCCAGTAATTGTTCCTTATGGTTCGGGTATTGATGGGCCGATTGCCACGTCAGCAGCAATCAATGGATTACGATTCGCCACCGAAACAGCGACGGGGACGCTCATCACCAGCACACCAACATCGAGTAGTACGGTAATTCCTACCCTCACCGTTAGTAGTACGCTGACCGTGATTCTGTCGCTCACTCCAACCAGTAGCGCAACAAATGTCATATTGACAGATACACCTACCGATACTCGTTCGCACACACGCACCCATACACCGACGTACACGCACTCAAATACCCGAACGGCCACAAATACCCGAACGACCACAAATACCCGAACGACCACAAATACCCGAACAACCACGAATACCCGGACGACTACACGCACCCGTACCTATACGCGCACCCGTACCTATACAATCACACCGTCGATTACACTGACGCCGTCGATTACGCCACCACTCTTGCCCAATGCCATCAAAAAAATCGCAATGGGGGCTTCGTTTGGGGTAGGACTCAAATCGGATGGCACATTAATTGCCTGGGGGAAAACATTAGGTGGGGCATCTCGCATACCTAGTTATCTCCAAAATCAACTTTTTATTGACGTCGCCGCTGGACCTAATTTTGTAGTGGCCGTCGATCAATATAATCGCGTTCATGTATGGGGTGAATCAAATTTCAATGTAACGAATGTGCCAAACGATGCATTAGAAGGCGTGTCTGCAGTTGATGCTGGTGTCTTTCATATCATCGCCCGCAAAACTGATGGCAGCGTCATTGCCTGGGGACGCAATAACTATCGTCAATGCGACGTTCCTGCGAATGTCACCGATATCGTCGCGATTTCAGCCGGTGGCGATTACTCACTTGCACTAAAATCTGATGGCACAGTCATAGGGTGGGGAGGAAGTAGTTCGTCACCAATGACCATACCAAAAAACCTAATCAATGTTATTGCAATTAGCGTAGGAGAAAACCACGCCCTTGCACTCATCGATAATGGTACCGTGATTGGCTGGGGTAACAATCAGTATAATCAAATCACTGTCCCCTACAACAAAGATCATAATATCGCTGCGATTTCGGCAGGGCTTAATTATTCATTAGCACTTACCAATACGGGGAAAGTTTTGGGCTGGGGTGACAATACCTTCAAACGCTATACCATACCAACTACAAATGATGTATTAGCAATCGCTGCGTCCTATGCCAATAGCGTTGTGTCACTCCGCAACGGACAAATGCGCGTCTATGGTGCGACGCAATCAAACGCATTTATTACACGCACACCGACAATCAATCCATTCCCACTGCCCACTGCCACACCCCCATAATTCACACCACCTGCTACGCATTATTTTTTACAAAAAAACAGCTTTACACCCAGTACATAGTCAGTAGCATATACGTATGCATGCAATATCAATGTCTAAAAACCCTATCTCCATTGACATTCTGAGTCATTGAACTGGGGTAAACCAAAGTCAATAATACATTTTGATGCCGGAGTCACTATACTGAAATTACCATTTGGATATAAAAAGTCCCCTATGACGTGATTACACGCCATAGGGGATTTGGTGCCGAAGACGGGAGTCGAACCCGTATGAGGTTGCCCTCAACGGTTTTTAAGACCGTAGCGTCTGCCATTCCGCCACTCCGGCAACATTCTAATAATACACGATGTAATCATGAGTATCAAATAATTGCCGTGAATTGACTGCAATTCCTACGAATTCGTACGAGCCACCAACGCAAAGGTCAACATTGCTTCGCAGGCCAAGGCGCCATCTACTGTTGCAACGGCTGTCGCTTTGCCAATTCCCCGCTTCATGGCGGTGATGGTTACTTCGAGGCGCAAACTATCACCCGGTACCACCGGCTTACGGAAACGGGCGTTTTCGATGCCGGCAAACAACGCAATTTTGCCTTGATTTTCGGGCAATACCATCCCCGCAACCGCCCCTGTCTGCGCCAATGCTTCGATAATCAATACCCCCGGCATAATCGGGTAATCAGGGAAGTGCCCTTGAAAAAAAGGCTCGTTGATGGTCACTTGCTTAATTGCCACCGCCCGCACCCCTGGCTCGAGCTCGATAATCCGATCAATCAACAAAAACGGATAGCGATGCGGAATTACCGCCATGATTTGTTCGACATTCATTACCATCGTTTTATTGCTCCTTGCATGCACGAATATACCGTCATTGTACCATTACGGGGTAATCTGCCCATGTCACAGATGAAGGGCATTCAACACCACAATCAAACTCTGCACCCCCACCCACACAAATATCGGCACAGTAGCAATCCGTACCGCCCACGCCTGATCGCGCCCAAACAATAGGGCACCCACGCTCCCAACACTCGCCGTCACCACCGTCACCATCAATGCCACCCCGTAGTACGGCAACACTGATTCGAGCCACCACGTTGCAACAGCCGATATTTTCAGCATGTATCCATTGATGAAATACAGCACTACAAACAGGTCAAATGATAGTGCTGCCACCCAGCCGAGACGTGTTTTTGGCCAAAATGGAATGGGCATGGCTGTAGATCCTCCATCCACCCACCGAAACCGACCGTGAGTGGTGACACGCCAAATCAATCACCTATGGTATTATACGCACATGACATTACACGTAGCCATTAACGGCTTTTTTTGGGACAAAGCGACCGTTGGTGTCGGCCAATATTTACATGGATTCGTCAATGCCATTCAGCGCATTGACGCCATCCGCTTGACGCTAATTATCCCTGCAGATACCACGCCACCACCCGTACCCCAAGGGGTCCGGCTCCATCGTGTGACGTCACCGTTTGCTGGGCGGTCACGCAACCTCGCCAAGCTGTGGTTCGAACAAATTGCCGTACCCCAAGCAGCCAAGCTCATCGGCGCTGATTTGTTGCATGTGCCCTATTTTGCGCCACCCTATTACTCCGCTGTGCCCGTCATCACCACCATCCCCGACATCATCCCACTTACCCGCCCCGCTTACCGCGGGTCGCCGTTGGTGCGGCTCTATACCGCCTTAGTCACCCGCGCTGCCCGCCGTAGCCACGGCCTGATTGCAATTTCGCAACATGTGGCCGACCAAGCCGCGCAGTTACTCGCGTATCCTAGCGACCAAATCAGTGTCACCCACCTCGCCGCCGACCCCATCTACACCCCCCAACCCGATGCGGTAGCGGTAGTTGCCCAACAGGGCATCGTTGGCCCGTATATTTACTATGTCGGCGGCTACGACGAACGCAAAAACGTCGTCACCCTGCTCCGCGCCTTTGCCACATTACCTGCCACCATCCGCAATCATACTTGGCTGGTCCTCGCCGGGCAGGCCGCCGGTAGCAACCCCACACTATTCCCCGATATCGACCAAGAAATCGCCGTGCTGGGGATTGGTGCGCGGGTCAAACGCGTCAGCGTCAGTCGTGAAGCCGGGCCGGCGTTTTATAGTGCGGCAACCCTGTTTGCCTACCCATCACTCGCCGAAGGCTTTGGGCTACCGCCCCTCGAAGCGATGGCCTGTGGCACTCCCGTGCTTGTCAGCAATCGCACCAGCCTCCCCGAGGTAGTCGGCGATGCAGCCCGTAGCATTGACCCCAGCAATGTGGTCGCATGGCGCGACGCTCTCGCACAGTTACTCAGCGACCCTGCCCAACGCCAACACTTGCGAGCAGCCGGCATGCACCGGGCCAGTCGCTTTAGCTATGAGATTACCGCTACCCAAACGGCCGCTATCTATGCCCGCATCGCGGCACAAGTACTATAAATGAATATCCTTATCCTCTCCAAAGCCTTGCTCAGTAGCGCATATCGTCGCAAAACAGATGCTCTTGCCGCACTCCCCGGAGTCCAACTCACCGTGGCCAGCCCGGCCTATTGGCAAGAGCCGCGGGCGCAACGGAGCGACTATGAGCCAGCACCCACTCCCAATTACCACGTCGAACTCATACCAATGCGCTTTAATGGCCAGCACCACTTGCACTACTACCCTACTTTTGGGTCGTTGGTACGTCGGCTTCGCCCCGATGTAGTACATGTCGACGAAGAATCCTTCAATCTCGCCACCTTCCTGGCCCTACGCACCGCCCATCAGGTGGGCGCCCGCACCTGTTTTTATAATTATGCTAATATCGAGCGCACCTATCCGCCACCCTTTGGCTGGTTTGAACGCTATGCCTTCACCCACGCCAGTCATGCCTTGGCCTGCTCACACGAGGCGGCCAGCATCATCCGCAATCACGGCTACACCGGGCCACTCAGTATCATCGCCCAAACCGGCGTTGATCCAGTGCACTTTGTGCCACGCCCAGATGCCCATATTGCCCGCCAGCCATTTACATTGGGCTATGTGGGACGACTGGTTCCCGAAAAAGGCATTGCTGATCTCATCAGCGCCCTCGCCGCCCTCCCACCTCACATCCAGCTCCGCATCATCGGTAGTGGTGCGCACGCCGAAGCGCTTACCGCGCACGCCAGTGCCGTCGGAGTCGCGTCACGCATCACGTGGCAGCCCCCCGTCGCCAGCCACGCCATGCCCGCCGTCATGCAAGGGCTCGACGCACTCGTGTTGCCCTCACGCACGACGAGTAATTGGAAGGAACAATTCGGGCGCGTATTGGTCGAAGCCATGGCCTGTGGCGTGCCGGTGATTGGCAGTGATTCTGGCGAAATCCCCCACGTGATTGGGGATGGCGGCATCGTTTATCCCGAAGGCAATCAGACAGCCCTAGCAGATGCGATTGGGCAACTCGTCGCCAATCCGCAAAGCTATGCCGACTACAGCCAAAAGGCTCGTCAGCGGGTGCAACAGCACTACACGCAACAAGCCTTGGCTAGTCAATATTTACAGATTTATCAGCAAATGCTTACGCCGGCGCAAACGGCCAAATCCCCATCAACCCCAGCACAATAGCCAATATCAATACTCCGAGTAACGCCAGCGATAACCCAGCACCTTGCCAGCTAATTTGAGGCGACAACATCAATCGCATCGATGCCGTCGAATGGCTCGGTTGCGGGCGCATTGGATTGTATTCGCCAGCCACCACGGGCATGGCGTCAATGGGGATGGGCAATGGTGAAGTACCCTCAACGGCATCAATCCGGGTCATCATCACCGTAATATTATCATTCCCACCACGTTCATTGGCAATATCAACCAACCGATCAACACAATCCACCAACGAATGACGCGCACAAACAGTCAAAATATCATCGTCATTCAGATGATTAATCAACCCGTCAGAGGTCAGCAATACCACGTCGCCAGGCAATACCGCAAAGCGAAATGTATCAATAATTACGTCCGGTTGGTGCCCTAATGCCCGGGTAATCACATGCTTATACAGCATGCGCTCGGCATCGGCACTCGTAATCATCCCGGCAGCAATTTGCTCGTTTACCAGTGAGTGGTCACGACTAATCTGCCGAATCGCCCCTTTGCGGATGAGATAGGCGCGGCTGTCACCCACATTGGCGACGATACATTCGTCGTGGTGGATCACGGCAGCCACGCCGGTGGTACCCATCGATATCCCACTCAGACTGCCTTCGTTGAAAATGCTGGTGTTGGCATAATCAAACGCCATACTCAATGCAGTGGCACGATCTTCGGATTCGTCAGCATAAAAGCCCGACAAAATTGATTCGACGGCGATGCGACTAGCCACTTCACCTGCCTCGTGGCCGCCCATGCCGTCACACACCACAAACAAGTGACCGCGTTGCGCGACATCAGTTCCTTCGCCAACACCATAGTCATCTTCGTTATGTTCACGATGTCGCCCGACATCGGTACGTACGCTGTGGCTACATTTCATAAAATGTCCAGTTAATTTTGTAATTACGCTGTTATGTAGTATAACATAGGTGTATTATTTATCGCAACATAATAATGTCTATTATGAAGTTTTCATTAAGGAAAGGGTTGCTATGCGCTACACAATCGGCGTTGACTTGGGTGGCACCAATTTGCGAGCGGGGCTCGTCGACACCAACGGTACGATTTACTACGACACCAAAGTCGATACCATCGTTGAAGAAGGTCCCGACGCAATTTTTGGGCGCATGGTCAGCTTAATCAAAACGGTACAACGCCAACTCCCCGCCGATGGCACACTCGCCGGCGTCGGCATTGGTGTGCCAGGCCCCCTCGACCCCGTCGCCGGATTTGTTTTTGCCATGCCCAACATCCAAGGCTTCGAAAACACCCCCCTGCGCGCCATGCTCGCCGAAGCCACCGGGCTCGACATCGAGCTCGGCAATGACGCCAACGCCGCTGCCGTCGGTGAGTGGATTTTTGGCGCCGGTCAAGGGTTGCGTGACCTCGTCTATATCACCGTCAGCACCGGTATCGGTGGCGGTGTCATCGCCGACGGCCACTTGCTCCTCGGCCACAAAGGCTCTGCCGGTGAAGTAGGTCACCATATCATCGATTGGCATACCCGCATGTCATGGGAAGACACCGCAGCCGGGCCTGGCTTTGCCCGCCGCGCCGCCCACGCCATGCGCCAAACCACTGACACCGCATTACATCAATTGACTACCCCCGACCTCGTCCAAGGCCATCACATCGCCACCGCCGCTGCCGCCGGTGACGCCGTAGCCCAACGCCTAATGGACGAAGAAGGCGAAGCAATTGGGGCTGGGTTGGTCAATATGTTGCACCTCTATAGCCCCGCCAAAATCGTCTTGGGCGGCGGCGTGGTCATCAACAACCCCCAATTGGTCGAACGCGCCAAAGTAGTCATCGCCGAGCGCGCCATCGCCGTCTACCGCGATGTGCCCGTCGAAGTCACCCAGCTTGGCGACCGCATCGGCCTGCTGGGCGCCGCCGCCTTGTATGATCATATGCGCCAACGCCGCGCCTAAATCAACACCTGTACGCCGGGAGTGAATTTACACTCCCGGCGTGATTATTTTTTTCAACACATCGGGCTTGTCCGTGATAATCCCCGCCACTTTGAGCGCCAATAATTTTTGCATGTCGTGAGGCTCATTCACCGTCCACACATTTACCGCATAGCCGGCGTTTTGGGTTTGGGTAATCGCCCAATCAATCACCGGCAACTTGAAATACGGGTGCCAGGCTTGACAGCCATGGCTTTTGAGTGCAAACAACGGGTAGGCCTCGCGGAAGCGCACAATCGGGTTGTAGGTATCTGACCCCATCAAATACCCCATGCGGATGGTCGCATCCAGCGCCCGCACTTCGCGTAACGCCAACCCCACAAACGACGAAATAATCACCGCTTCGTGCATGCGGGCATCACGAATCGCCGCCAGCACTTCCCGCGCGACCCCAGCATGCTTGAGCTCGACATTGAGTTGCATCCCTCGTTCACGTGCCAAATCAAGCACAGCGGCGAGGTGGGGGACGCGTTCACCACGAATGTCAATCCCTTGCATATCGGCCATCGTCACGGTACGCACATCGCGATCAACTGATTCCCAGCGCCCCGTGGTGTCATCATGAAACACCGCCAAGGCACCATCTTGGGTAGCAATTACGTCGAGTTCACACATGTCGGCGCCTTGGTCGGCTGCCAAGTCAAAGGCCTTGAGTGTGTTTTCAGGGGCATACGCCGACGCACCCCGATGCGCAATCACCAGTGTCATGTTGATTACCCCAACATTTCTACTACATTATCGGCATCAAGTGGATTGGTAGCAGCACGCGCTGCCGGCGACAACATGGGAGCAAGGATTTTTTGCATGGCCATCACGTGGGCACACGTAGCATGTCCCTTGAAGAATTCACAATCACACTGCCACACCCCCGCCGTAATTGTGATTTGATGGGTATTGTTACCACCGTTAAATGTAGCCTGCAAGCTATCGATGGCAATGCGTTCGGGTTGTTGGGCGTAGTGGCGGGCTTTTTCGATTTTGCTAATTATATCGGAATGCATGGTCAGCTCCTTCTGATAAAAACGACTGCAAAAAACGCAGTACCACGCGGTACTGCGCTCGGGTATTGGTGGGGACGGAGGGAGTCGAACCCTCACGGATTGCTCCACAAGTTCCTAAGACTTGCGCGTCTGCCATTTCGCCACGTCCCCCTTATCCGTTATTACCTATGATAGCACAGGCAAGGGTAACGATGCAACCAAACCACCGGCTAGGGGGTCAAGCGTGCCAAAATCTGGCGCAAACGCTCAAAATCATCACGCAACAGCAACGCCAATTCACGCCCCACCCGCACCAGATACTCCCGCTCATTTGGCGCATGGGCTTCGGCAATCGCTCGAATCAACGCAGCCAACAATTCATCACTCGGCACCTGGCTGGCCTGGAGCAACATCCGGGCATAACCACTCTGCATACCAAATTGGCGCAACGTCGTATCGTCACAGACCTCGACGCTATAATGCACCGGCGGTGGTGCTGCGGGGATGCGCTGATATACCGTCGTTTCCCGCCGATATCCTACCACCCACGCTGCAAACTCGGTCTGAAGCACTTCCGACAAATCAGGGTGCGCTCGATAAATTTCGTCGTTAAATAACTCACGACCCGTATAACTTTTGCCCCGCACGACGGCCCGCCCACCCGGCTCACGACTCACCGTACGGATGTCATACACTACCGCATATACTTGCACCTGTGGGTCGAGGGTATGGGCCTGCACCAATGCGCCAAACGCTGGGGCCGCCAATAATTCATAGCTCCCCGCCACAAACGACTGCGTGCTTGATTCAATAATTTCGGCAATCCGCATCGATTTACTCCTTTACCAAGGCCTGCACCAATTGCACCCATTCGTCACCGAGCGCAAGGTTTTTGGCAGGTACTGCCCGCCCGGCCCGACGATACCAATACGCGGCGTTAAATTGATCGCCTTCGACGCGGTGCAAATAGGCATGCACCCAAGCGCCATCAGCACTGTTGTCGTCTTGGACTTGATCGTGCGCCGTCGTCCAATCACCCTGCCCCTCGTACCACAAGGCCCGTACTGCGGCCGACCACTGCGGCGCTAGGGTAGGGATTTGGCGAAATTGGGTTGCATCCATACAAATCTCTTTTCTTTATGCCACCGGCAGTTGCGGGTCAATATCGCGGCGCCACGCCAACAAGCCCCCGGCCAGACTCACCGCCGTAATCCCGTGATTGCGGAGCACATCACGGGCGCGCGCACTGCGCATGCCACTACGACAATAAACAATAATCGGCCCGACCGTACGTAATTCTTCGACCCGTGATGCCACCTCATCCACCCCTATCCGCACCGCCCCAGCCAGATGACTCACGGCGTATTCGTGGGGCTCACGCACATCCAACACGAACGGCGCTGGTGACTGGGCGAGGCGGTCGTGCACTTGACGCGCATTCCATTCGTCAGCACTCATGACCGGCGCACACAACGCCTCAACATCAACAATCTCGGTCAAGGTGGGGGGCGTACCACAGCGCGGACAAGCCGGGTTAGGCGCGATTTGCCAGGTATCAACCTGCATATTTAGCGCATCATACAGCCACAATCGCCCACACAATGATGTACCTATGCCGAGGATGAGCTTGAGCGCTTCGGTGGCTTGTACGCTCCCCACCACCCCCGGCAACACCCCAAACACCCCCGCTTCGGCGCAATTAGGTGCCAATTCGGCCGGGGGTGGATCGGGGAACAGACAACGGTAACACGGCCCACCCAAATGGGGCGCAAATACCGTCACTTGCCCTTCAAAGCGAAAAATCGCCCCGTACACCAATGGTTTTTGCAACATCACACAGGCATCATTGACGATATAGCGCGTCGCAAACGAATCCGTCGCATCGACCACCACATCGTATTGCCTCACAATCGCCAACACATTGGCTGCCGTCAGGCGGTACCCATACGGCGTCACAGTAATGCATGGATTGAGTCCCTGCATGCGCGCCTGTGCCGAGGCCACTTTGGGCTGGCCAATCGCTTCATCGGCATGGATGATTTGGCGTTGCAGGTTAGTCAAATCAACCACGTCGTCGTCGATAATTCCGATATGCCCGACCCCTGCTGCCGCCAAATAGAGCGCCACCGGCGATCCCAAGCCCCCCGCCCCCACAATCAACACGCGGGCGTTTTTGAGGCGCAGTTGCCCAGCTACCCCTACTTCGGGCAGACTGATATGGCGGG
>DBCF01000175.1:10595-10723 GCA_002292925.1 Roseiflexaceae bacterium UBA965
CATGCCGTTTTTGGTGATTGTTATGATGAAAAAAATTAAGCCGCGCCCCAGTGAATCGCCACTTGCACTATCGTGCGCCGAGGGTCGTGCGGGCGCGTCCGGGTGACTATGGATGATGCCCACAATCG
>DBCF01000175.1:10833-11095 GCA_002292925.1 Roseiflexaceae bacterium UBA965
AGATTGGCGGCATGCACCAACGTATGGACTTCCCAGTTATTCCCCACCCGCCGCCCCACCAGCAAACCCACTGCTTCGTGCGGGTAGGCCTGCTGTGCCCAGGCGGCGATTTGGAGTTCACAGTGGCGCGCTATCACCACCATCTTAACTGGTCGGTGCAATCGAAATCTGGGTGCCGTCAATCTGGACCTGATACGTGGCCACATTGCGCACTGCCGGCAACGTGAAATAATCGCCGGTTTTCAACGAAAAGCGCGCCCCG
>DBCF01000187.1:0-1808 GCA_002292925.1 Roseiflexaceae bacterium UBA965
CGGTACGTAAGTTGCGGGCTTGTTGGTTGGCATCGATGATGCCGGTAGCGTCGCGATCACTAGGTCCGCTGCTCCAGCCAACTTCGGTGGCCCAGACGGGGCGCTGCCCATAACGGGCAAAGAGGGGAGTGAGCATGGCGACGGCTGTGGTTAACCCCGAATATTCGGGACGGAGTGGATTTACATAAGGATGAATAGCAATAATGCCGACATCATTCCAGAGCCCTGCGTGGGCGGCTTGCCACAAAAATGCCGGCGCAAAGGGATTGACCCCAGCGGCGACAATGATGGCGTGCGGGTCAACGGCGGCGATGGCGCGTGCAGTGAGATGGACCAATCTGGCATAGGCGACGGGGTTGGGGCTCGGGCGCCAAAAATAGGGGTTGTCGGGCTCGTTCCAGATTTGCCAGTAGCGGATTTGGGTGCGGTAGCGTTGCACCGTACGGGCGGCCCATTGCGCGAAGCGCTCTGGATCGGGGGCGGCGAATGAATAATCGTAGGGGTCGTCAGTGGGGTCGGGTGTGGCCCAACCAGGAGGGTGGCCGAGTACTCCAAGGATGGAGTGGTGGGGGGCGAGTGCAGCAAAGGTTTGGTCATAAAAATCCCAGTTGGTGGCATGGGGGGTGCGTTGGACACGATACCAGTGGATGTCTTCGCGTACCCAGGTAGCGCCACTGTCGTTGACGGCAGTCACACCAGCGGGGATTGATGAGACCAAATGTAACCGGGTGGCGAGGTGACTATTGAGCCCGAGGCGGGGCGTGGTGGTCGGTGGTGGTGGAGTCAAGCTTGTACTAGTGACCGGTGTGAGCGGTAATGAAAGGGTCATGATCCAGAGCAAACAACTCCAGAGGCGCCACCCGTGATTATGGGGTTGATACATAGATACTCTGTGGTTGGCTCTGGGCATACCAGGTACCAGCACCATCGTTGACTGTGCTAGGTGGGATGATGATATGCCCGGCATAGGTGATTTTGATGCGGTAATGACATTTCATGATGGATGGTGCAGGTGATGTGCTATGGATAATCAGTAATGCATCATCAATGCGCGTATGACTGTCATGCGGGGGTGTGAGAGCAATCACTTCGCCAATAGTTGGCAAGGGTTCTTGGATGGTCAGGTAGGGAGCTGCCGCAAAGGTGATAATGTTGAGCTCGACGTCGATGATATCACCAACTTGGATGGTCGTATCGGTGGTGAGTGGCTGACCATTGATGGTGTAATCGCGCAATATCCGGACCGCATCACTCGCGATTGGCGCGGGTTGAGGCCGGGTAATCCCCACCAACACAGGTGCGTTGCTGGTAATCGTGACATCTTCGTTGAGGATGATTGCAGGTGAGACTGCTTGATTTTGGCTGAGGTGACCGTGTTGGTCAAGGATGGTGACTTGTTGTTGACCGTCAAGGGTACCAAATAGTGTGTCACGCATGGCCCACATGCGGGCGTTGGTAATGACATCTGACCAGCCATTGCTGCCACGACGACTCAAGAGCATTGATTGGATTTGATTGGTGATGCTGGTGCTGACCGATGTCCGTAGCGTTGCGTGCAAAATCAAGGCATTGACGCTGTCACTACTATGCAATCTCGCGGTAGCAGGGTCGGCGCTCCATGTCAGCCCGCGTGGAGTAATGTGGCTCCGTGACAATAATTCATTGAGTAATGCGGGAATGGCATAGGCATAATCGTGAGGGAGTACCAGCAATAATGCGGCGAGTCCTTCGTTGCCCAAGGCGCTGGGACTGTCGCACAAGCGGGTAAATATGGCGGCATCATTCCAGCCTGTTTGCGTTAATGCGTG
>DBCF01000187.1:1949-2254 GCA_002292925.1 Roseiflexaceae bacterium UBA965
ACCACATCGGTGGTAATGATTACGTCAGGGGTGTTGGCGTACCCCCACCCCCAGCCACCGTTAGGATGCTGGATGCGCATCAGCTGGGTGATGATATGGGTGCGCTCGTGGGCATCGTCGCTCAACCATAAACGATGGGCAAGTTGACTCGGGTTGTCGCCGTCGTAGGGTTCATTGAGGAGCGCCCGGAATAATTCCGTGCGTTGGTGAATGACATCAAACTGTGGCGGTGTGTTGTCGGTATTGATGATAGTTTTGCCTTGGAGCATAAATCCATCGTTGCTCGTGAATTGTGCGGGCTCGGC
>DBCF01000187.1:2360-8237 GCA_002292925.1 Roseiflexaceae bacterium UBA965
CCGTTGCGATCACTGATAACACTCTGGCGCATCAATGAATCGTCTCGTACTATGCCGGTACTTGTGATAGTAAGTGTTGATTGTGACAGCGGTATGTCGTCGTGGAGCGTAATTACGATGCTGACATCGTCCCCTATACGTACCGTTGTGGGCGCCTGCATGCTGAGTTGCTGGTTACGTACGATGGGGATTGCAAAATAATCGTGCCGAAGACACAGCGGGTTTTGTTGGATGATCGTAACGATAGTGGCGTTGGACTGATTATCATCGTCAAATATAAGGTTGATAATGCCGGTGCTATCGCTCACGCGTGCAGGTTCCCATGCGACTAATTGACCGTCGCTTGGGCGTTGTATCCGCATCGCGACAGTGCTGTTTGGTACCGTCACGATACCCAGTGCAATTTTGCCGTGATGGCTGATTTGTGAGGTATATGTTGCTGGGGTACATTGTGGCGTTGTGACTTCTGTGCTGTATTGCCGGAATGGGTCGCTGGCTGTTTGGGCGGCGATGGTTAATTGTGTGGTGGAAATTGGAATCGTGGTTGAAATGATGCCGTTTTGGATAGGCGCCCACAGCGCATGTACGCCACTTGCATCAATTTGGGCAAGGAGTGCATTGGTCTGTGTGGTAGGCCTATAAAAAAATTGCATTACTTCATTGCGGTAAATAGCAGAGAATTCGGGGATGAGGAATGGTGTGCGCTCAACTGGCCCAACAATAAGAGGATGTGATTGCTGCAGAATGCCATCGGTTGCCTGAATCTGCCATTGCCCCCGGGGAACCGCTAATTCGAGGGCAATATGCCCAAGGTCGTCACTCATGACCGTACGCCGAATGGCCACATACCCCTTCGTATTTTGAATGGTTAATTTGATGGGACGGATAAGGTTTTGGTTGTTGGGATCGGTGATTTGGATGTGTACTGTACTGTATTTGCCGGTTTGCACCCATTGTTGCGGCGTACTGATGTGCAGTGCGCGTTGGGGGATCGGCGTACTAATGGTCACCACACTCTTGCCTTGGGTATGTGCCACAACCGTGAGTGGTGTATCGTTTGTGGTGTTAATTTGAAACTCACCATTGACGTTGCTTGTGGTGCTACCCACGCGCTTGTTTTGTAGCCAATAAATAGTGGCTTTGGCTACAGGTTGCATGGCGTTATCAGTAATCGTTCCGCGGTACTCATCATTGGTGAAGTTGTACTGTGATTGAATGTTGAGATGGGTGCTTGTTGGTGGATGAATAATTAATGATGGAGGATTGACGATATTGTCGCCGCAGAACGTATAGATACCAATGGCAATATCCGTGGAAATCATGATCTGTGCGTAGGTTGTGGCTTGGTTTTGGGCAAAACTGATGGTTTGGCTATAGAGTTGCATCCCCGAGACATCACACAGTGCGATGAGGGCATTGCGAGGAGGAAGGATTGGCTCGTTGCGCGCCAGCATGACCTCGATAGTACTCCCAATAGTGGTAGTGGTATGACTACTGATGACATGCAGGGGTGTTGGCTGTACAGGAGAGGATGCAATAATCACAACGGCTGCATCGGGTGGATTACTATCGTCAAGGAGTACGTATTTTTTGCCTTGTGTGTGGGGGCGACTCATCCAAATACCGTAATTATCACTTTGGGCTTGCTCAATTAATTGACCATCTTGAAACACAGTAATTGTGGCCGATGTCGCTATTGGGTTCGTGATACTCCCGGCAATGATATGACCACCAAGCGTCATAATCGTGAGTGTGTTCGGTAATATACGAAGTATGCGGACATCATTATTGCCGTCATCACCTTGACCGATTGCCAATAGATAGCGACTTGGTGGTGCTTGCCAGATCTGTGGTGGTAGGACGATGCGGTGTGCGGCTTGGGGATTGGTAATGGTCTGTGTGTCAATCAAGGGCAAATCATATCGTTCTGGATCGAGTTGTTGGAGCGTCAGATCATCCATCCCAAGCACGCGTACTAGCATTGCGGGGGGAAGCGCATACAGGCGTAGTCTTAGTATGTTGATGTTTTGATTGTCGACAATAATCCCTGTGCGTTGGTTGACGGGTACGATACTCCCCGGTGTCCCTGGCAGGGTGATATGCGGGCTGGTGGTATCGATGATGAGTTGGCTTGTGATAGGAGTACTTAGTGTAATCCCCGTACTACTACGTAACTGCTGGTCGATGGTAATTAGCGGTTGGCTATTGGCTGCCCAGCTGCCCATGATGCGAATATCCCGGCCATTGCTGGTGATTTGGGCTGGATGGAGTGGTGGGGGGGTGAGCCCGATGGCATCGGTAATCGTACGCGTATCAATATCCGCATTAAATACAAAGCGGACGTCTTGATTGGGGGCGAGGATTTGGCCATCGCCTGGGCTTCGGGCAATCAAACGTAGTGTAGGGGGTGTGCGAAAGCGGATATGTTGGTAGGCGAGTGTGGTGGCTGCACCACCGATTTGAATCTGATAGGTTGTCTCGATTTGCCACTGTGGGAGGGGAGTGATAATCACGTTGACACTGTCATTTTCACCAGGTGTAATATCGATAGTAGTGGGGGTTGGTGGCGTGATTGCGATTGAATTGCGCAATAAATTGACATCAACAACACCCGTGACCCGAAAGGTGATGGGGGTGATGAGTGCGACATTTTGGCTGTTATTGGCGGGGATGATTTCGTCAATCCTGGTGGCAATCGTGTGGAACTTCCAGGTAAGCGGCGTTGCGAGGCTCCGCCCTTGGAGATCGCGCAATTGCGGGGTACTAGTAATCGTATAGCCACGATCAGCCTGCCAATGGGTGGGGCGAAACACGAGTGTTTTGGGGTCTATCCAGGTGAGTGTGCCACTGATTGGTGGCGTGATATGCAATAAATCAGTAGTAACGGGTTGTGTGAGTTGGGTTGCGGTAACCATTGGCTGTGAAAACCGCATGACCGCAAGGCTACTCAATGCCACGTCATAGCTTTGATCGGCAGGGATGAGGGTTTCGACATGGAGACTTGGTGCGGTGGTAAACTGCATATTCCACGGCTGTTCCATTTTTACATCAGTTGCCATATGCAGGGTTGGCGTAATCGTCAAGAGATAACGCGTATCGGGTTGCCACGGAGTAATGGGGGTAATGGTAAGTATGGTGTTTTTGCTATCCCATTGCAATTGATATTCATGGGGTGGTGTGATTTGTAAGGCGGTTGCTACTATTTGTCTATTGACATGCTGACTAAACTCGAGGGTGATTGTTTGATTTGCCACGAGTCGATACGTTTCGTGTGGGTGATTTACCGTAATAATGAGTGGTGGTGTATGCCATAATGATTGTACCCCGTACCATACGGTGAGTATGGTGGGAATTGCCACAATCACTACGAGCAGTGCTATCCAAAAGCGCCACAAGCGGTATATGATGCGCATCAATATGCGTTGTCGTTGTGGGGGTAGTTGTTGCATGATTTCTTGGCTCGATTATAGCACGGAGGCATACTTAACGCATAGCCTATGACTACGCAATTAACACCACAATTACTCCTCCAGGCATATAGTACTGGCCACTTCCCAATGGACAACAACGGCCGCATCGAATGGTACAACCCCAACCCCCGTGGGATTATTCCTATCGATGAGCATTTTTATGTGCCGTCACGGTTGGCCCGCACGTATCGCTCACAACGCTATACCATTACCAGTGATCGTGCGTTTAGCGCTGTGATGCAGGCTTGTGCCTTGCCGCGTGCCGAATCACCCGGTAGTTGGATTTCGCCAGAATTTGTGGCAGTCTATACCCAGCTTCATCAGCTCGGCTATGCCCATAGTGTCGAAACATGGCTTGATGGTCAACTCGTTGGTGGCTTATATGGGGTCGCACTGGGTGGGTTATTTGCCGGTGAAAGCATGTTTAGTGTGGCGCGCGATGCCAGCAAAGTGGCCTTGATTGCCTTGGTAGAGCGGTTGCGTCGCGGTGGCTTCGTCATCCTTGATACCCAATGGGTGACGCCACATCTAGCCCAATTTGGCACGTTTTGGATGCCACAAGCGCACTATTTACAACTGTTGCCCCACGCCATCCAACGCCCCACTCAATGGATTCGCGACCTGTAGCGCGGTGTGCCTATCAACGCTGTATCAAAAGTGGCACGATTTTGCGAATTGTTGCGGCGGGGATGGCGTAGCCGATTCCCTCAAAGCTCCCACTACTACTTTGGATTGCCGTAGTGATGCCGAGTACCGCCCCATTAACGTCAATCAGCACCCCTCCCGAGCTGCCCGGGTTGACAGCGGCATCGATTTGGAGGATGTTGGTATCTGGATTGCCGTCAAGGGTGCGACCAACGGCACTGATTGTGCCGAGGGTCATGGTGTCACGCAACCCGAGCGGGTTGCCGATGGTCATGACCCACATGCCGGTCATGGGGGTGCGTTGGCTAAGTTGGAGCGGTGCAATGTTGACGGGTTGCGCCAACGCAAGTACTGCAATATCACTGGCTTCGTCACGCCCAATCACGGTAGCCGTGATTTCGTGACTGTTGCCAAACCGCACAAAATAATCGTTGCGCTCACTGACCACATGGGCGTTGGTCACCACATGCCCTTGATCATCATACAAAAAACCACTGCCTTGGGAAATGAGCATGCTCCGCGGCGCATCGCCAGGGTGGATGGCAGGGTGACTAAACACAATGTCAATACTCGCCACTGCCGGTACCGTTTGTTGGAATAGTTGCATCGTTTGTGCTTCAACGGCCGCTAATGGCGCTGCCGCAGTGGTATCAAGTAATGCCACTGATTCTCGCGTGGGGAAGGGTGTACGCGGTAAGCGCTCACGGATGGCCGTTGGTGCTGCTGGTATCGCGGTGGTGCTTGTGAAATCAATTTGACGGTGAAACTCATTCTGGCGATAACTACACCCAACCAGCAAGAGCAACAATCCTAGGAGCCAGCGGTATGTGTGTGTTGTTACCATAGATGCGCCAATGCAGTATCAACAGTGGGGTAGCGAAACGTAAATCCTGCACCAGCTAAGCGGGCTGAGGTGACGGATTGCCCACCAATCAAGAGTGCATCGGCCATTTCGCCAAACAATAACCGCAACGCGAATTGCGGCACGGGAATCCATGAAGGGCGTTTGAGTCGTTGGGCGATGGCGTTACTAAGGGTCTGATTGTTGACGGGGTGGGGGGCACAGGCGTTGTAGACGCCGGTGGCGTGAGGGTTGTCAATCGTCCAGAGCAATAACTGCACCATGTCGGTGATATGAATCCACGAAATCATTTGCGTGCCAGGGAGTACGGGCCCCCCCACAAAAAACCGAAACGGCAAGGCCATCAACGGCAAGGCTCCACTGGTGCTATCAAGCACCACGCCGGTGCGCACAATCACACTCCGCATCCCGAGGGTGTGGGCGGGGGCAGCGGCAGATTCCCAATCAATACATAATTTTGCCAAAAAATCAGTGCCGGCAGGGGTCGCTTCGTCTGTTGCCACCCCATTTACGCCATAATACCCTGCCCCTGACGACGAAACAAACGTGGTTGGTTTGTGGGGCATCTGGGCCACTGCCGCCAACAGTTGTTGGGTGGCAGCCACGCGACTGGTGGTCAGGGTCTGTTTGTAGGTGGGTGTCCAGCGTGTGCCGGCAATCGAGGCACCAACCAAATTGACGATGGTGTCACAGCCGGTAAGGGCTGTGGCAGTCGCCTGGATGTCACGGGGATTCCATTGCACGCGTCGGGCCGCCGCTGGCAAGGCACTTTGCTGAGCAGGATTGCGCGTAAACGCAACGACGTGGTCGCCGCGGTTGATGAGTGCGTGGCTCAAGGCGCTGCCGATGAGTCCGGTGGCTCCAGTGATGGCGATATGTCGTGGCATAAATGCTCCGTTT
>DBCF01000187.1:8345-11372 GCA_002292925.1 Roseiflexaceae bacterium UBA965
GGCCACAGCGAACAAAAAAACGCCCCGGCTGCGCTCCCTGCAAGGGCTCCATTGACCAACAATAGTTCGTAGCTCGCAGTCGGCCAATAGCGGATTTCGAGCCACCACAAGCCAAATGGGATAATTGCAGTGATGAGTCGGATTGCCCAATGCCAGCCAAACCAACGGGGGAGGGCTGATTGGCGTTGCCCCCACTGTACCCCAAACCATGCCAGCCACAATCCGATAGTGGCCCCCCAACAACGCGTACAAACCGCCATCGGTGCGCCGAGTAATTCATACGATTTGGCGGGGGTGGGACAGACATAGGTGCTGAGCAGGTCACGCGCCAACCAGCCTAGGTCCGTCATGATGGGTAAACCGGTGGCAATAAACAAGGCTGCCGCCGGTGGACCAAAAAAAAGAATGGTAAGAAACACGCGATACGGCCAGGTGGCCCATACCCGCAAATGCTGTGTGGTAATCATTGAAAATCCCGTTTGAGGCGTTGACGCGCCTGCCAGAGTAAGCTCATTTTGCGCAAAAACGGCACAAAGGCACGTTTGCTGAACACATCGTAATCATGCTGGTGAATGCTGTCGAGGATGCCCCGATAGATGGTTGCGGCGGCCGCAATGGCCAGACTACTATCAGGATTAAGCAAACCAATCCCTGGCCACGATTCTTCGTACAAGGCATGGGCGCGGGCGCTTTGGAAGCGCATCAACGCTTTGAATCGCGGGCTGCGCTGGCAGGCGAATATTTCGGCTTCGTCGACCCCAAAAGCGACGAGATCTTCTTGGGGGATGTAGATGCGTCCGCGGCCAGCGTCTTCGCCGATATCACGCAAGATGTTGGTGAGCTGGAGCGCGACCCCTAATTTGACGGCATAATCGACGGCTTCGTCGACGTGCCCGATAATTTGCATCGAAATCAAGCCGACGACTGAGGCGACACGATAGCAATACAACCACAAATCATCAAAAGTGGCATAACGCGTCACGGTGAGATCCATCGCGATCCCTGCCAACAACTCGTCGATAAGCTCTTGTGAAATGTTGTAGTTGGCCACGGTGTCGTGCCAGGCAATCAAGACGGGGTTGTCGTGCGGTGTGGCGCGATGATGCACGAGATTGACCCAATGCGCGAGTGCATGAGGGGCAGTGCCAGCGGCTGCTTGATCGACAATATCGTCACTGGTGCGACAAAACGCATACAGTGCCCGGATGGCGCGGCGCTTGGCTGGGGGCAACAATGCCGTACTTACATAAAAACTTTTGGAGTGGTGGCGGGTCATATCGACGCACGTGGCATAGGCTGCCTCGCGTTCATCATCAGTAATTGCATGATAATCAGGTACGATACGTGCATGATTGTCATGATCAATAAAACGCTTGAGGCTATCTAATAAGGCTGCAGCATCGCCAGCGGGCGGGCGCAACACGGTTCCTGTGTGCTGTGTTAACATAACATCTCTTTCGCCGGATCGTATATCGTTGACTATCATCAGATGAAATTACACACAACTGTGCATCCGTGTATACCGTGTTGCCGTCAATGATGGATGTATACAGATGTGAGAATATGACAATGATAGCATAATACCATTGTTATTTGTGTAATGCAGATAATTAAAATTCTACAAATACCCTACATTACATATGCAGATAATAGATGTATAAATGTAATCCCCCCGCACAGCATCATCATTCGTCACTTGCTCTGCGGGGTGGATTTTGTGATGATTTTTATGCAGGACGTGCCAAAATAGTCGCCACATTTTCGATTAATTCACGGGCGTCATGCCCCAAAAAGAACCCGGGCATATTGGTACGTAATGACGGCTCGACATTGAAAATTCGACCGCCATATCCAAAACGAATCTGCGGATGGGTTTTTTGGATGGCGACAGCGACGTCTTGCATCGAATGCGCGGCTTCGACCGTAGTGCCAGATAGACAGACCATATCTGGGTGCACTTTGGCGATGGTTTCGAGTAAATCACTAATCGGTACGCGGGCGCCGAGGTAGATGACCTTCCAGCCACGCCGCACCAAAAAGAGACTCGCAAACAAAATCCCCATGTCGTGGAGCTCATTAGGTGCACATCCCACAATGATGGTTTCGCGGGTGGCAACACTCTCAAAAATATTAATCAAACTAGCGAGTTTGCGGCGCATAAACTCAGTGGCGAAATGCTCTGAGGCAATGTTTATCTCGCCACGGTGCCAACGCTCACCTACTTCGACCATGACTGGTTGAATCAGCTCTAATAGTACTTGCTCAAACGGGTGCAACGAAAATGCTTCACTCAACAAGCGATCTGATGCGCCAGCATCGAAACTCGTGAGGGTACGGGTTAATTCTTGCACTAATTGATCGAGCCCGCGGGTGATATTCGCTGCAGGTAGGGTTTCTTCGCCTTCGAGTACATTGCTTAGCAACATTACCGCATGGCTGATGTTCATGCCTTCGGCAGTACGATCGCGCAACCACCGGATTACCGCAATGTCACGTTCAGAATACAAACGATGACCACCTTGGGTTCGTTGTGGGCACGGTACGCCGTAGCGCCGCTCCCAGGCCCGGAACGTATCTGGTGGCACGGATGTCTCGAGCGCCACCGCCTTCGTGTTGAATACCGGCGCAAGCGATAGTTGCGTCAGAGATGGAGGTATTGCCATAATTGCACATCCTTTTGCCCCAGTAGGTGGGCTACTGCGCAACTATAGCATGATGCACATATTTTGTCAATGTTTTGTGTAGGTATGCACAGATTAATGGTGAATTTTTTATGCATAACTAAAATAATATGATATCCCATGCATATCGCATAACTTCGCAATGTACGCGCGATTGATTCTGACGATTTTTGCTGATTTTTTGACGCGCCAAAAGGCATGAATGCCCATGCCCATGCCCATGCCCCAACACCCCTCAGCGTATGGTGCGCTTAGGGGTGTTGGGGCACTACAAATTATGGGGAGTACGGGGGCAACGGTGATTTGCTGACACCACGGGCATATCGGTCGGTGGCGATAGCGGAAT
>DBCF01000155.1:0-229 GCA_002292925.1 Roseiflexaceae bacterium UBA965
CATTAATGCACCCTATTGTCACCAAGTCATCTCGGGTATAATGAAACGACATGTGTTGTGTGTAGGGAGTTTGAATGATGAATGCAGGCACAAAAGCCGGTCTGGTGTTTATTTTACCCCAGTGCATCATGGTCATATTTGCGACAATTCTTGGTTTCGTTCCCGTACTCGTCGCCAATGGTTCACCACTTGGCATTATCGGCTGCTGTTGTGCGCCGATGGGGTCACT
>DBCF01000155.1:244-6521 GCA_002292925.1 Roseiflexaceae bacterium UBA965
TTGTTGGCTGGGGCTGCAGGCTATTTTACCAGCAATTGGCACAGCGGTGATGACATCAATCACCAAGGTCTCATGGCCGGGTTGATTTCGGGGGTCGGTGCCCTAATCGGCGCACTGATTTTTTGGGTGGTGTGTGGATTACTGATTGCCTACTTCGCCAACGACGCCATGCTCCAAGATGCCCTCACCCAAGCCCAAAAAATGCAACCCGAAACCCCGTTGGAGTTTAGTTCACTCAAAGCGGTGATGGGGATGGTGGTGTTTTTTATGGCAGGGATTGGCTTCATTGTTGGGTTGCTCTCACTCGGGTTTTCGTTGATTGGTGGGCTAATCGGGGTCAACGTCACCCGTTCGCTCCAACGGCGCACTGCATAGTACCAGCCACTGTTTTGGCATCATATAGCACCATTAGGGTAGGGTAATGTCGATTTTACAAATTCAGAACGTCAGCAAATATTACGGCGCCGAGCATATTTTCACGGGGATCGGCTTCAACGTCAGCCGCGGCGAGCGCCTCGCCATCGTAGGCGTCAACGGCGCCGGCAAAAGCACCTTGTTGCGCATCATTGCCAACGAAGAAACCCCCAGCACCGGAGCGATTTCGCCAGCGCGGGGCATCCGTATGGCCTATTTGACCCAAGAAGCCCGTTTTGATGAGCATCAAACTCTACGCGGGTTGTGTGACGAAGCGCTCCAGAGCCTCTACCACATGCGCACCGAAATCAGCGAGCTCGAAGTCGCCATCGCCGATGCCACTAATCCCGAATGGAATGCCCGCATGGATCGCTACGGTGAGCTGTTGTCGCGCTTTGAGCATGCCGGGGGCTACGACATCGAGCGCACCATTGCCCGCATCCTTGAAGGCCTCGGGTTTGACCCAGACTACCACGGGCCGTTGCGCCTCGCTCAATTCTCGGGGGGGATGAAAACCCGCGCCGCCCTCGCTGCCATCTTGCTGTCGAGCCCCGATATTTTGCTGCTCGACGAGCCCACCAACCACCTCGACCTGGCCGCCCTCGAATGGCTGGAGCGCTTCCTCAAGCAGTGGGACGGCACCTTGATTGTGGTGTCGCATGACCGCTACTTCCTCGACCGGGTCACCAATCGCACCATCGAAATCGCCTTTGGACGCCTCGATGGCGATTACCCAGGCGGCTACATGAAGTACCAGCAACTCAAAGCCGAGCGCATGGAATTAATGTGGAAGCAGTACCAAGCCCAACAAGAAGAAGTCGGCCGCCTCGAAGCCTTTATCCGGCGCTACAAAAACAGCACCCTCAGCACCCAGGCTCGTGGCCGCGAACGCCGCCTCGAGCGCCTCAAAGAGGGCTGGCAAGGGGGTAGCGGCAAAACCGAAGCCTTGATGAGCCGCCCCGACCAACAACGCAAACTCTCTTTGGCGATGCAAGCCAGCCAACGGGGCGGCGATATCGTATTCCAATTCGAGCGCCTCGGGGTGGGCTATGTGCTCCCAAACAGTGAGCACATCACCCTGTTTACCGTGCCCGAATTGCAACTCTATCGCCAACAACGGGTGGCGCTGATGGGTCCCAACGGCGCCGGCAAAACCACCTTGTTGCGCACCATGGTCGGTGAATTACCACCCCTGCGCGGTAATGCCCGCTTGGGCAGCAACGTCCAAATCAACTACTACGCCCAGTCCCACGAAGGGCTGACGATGAGCAATAGCATTCTCGACGAAATGCGCCGTGTCCGGCCCACCCTCAAAGAAGCCGAAGCGCGTACCTTCCTGGGACGCTTTTTGTTTAGTGGCGACGATGTCTTTAAACGCATCGGCGATTTGTCGGGTGGCGAACGAGGGCGGGTCGCCCTCGCCCAACTCACCCTGATCGGCGGTAATCTGCTCATCCTCGACGAACCCACCAACCATCTCGACATCGGCGCCCGTGAAGCCCTCGAAGATGTGCTCAACGAATACGACGGCACGCTGTTGTTTGTGTCGCACGACCGCTACTTCATCGATGCCGTGGCCGATACGCTGTGGATTGTCGACGAAGGCAAAATCACCGTATTTGACGGCAATTACAGCGAATACCGCGAGCATATCGAGCAACGCGACAAAAAGCCGACCACCCTTGCCACACCCAATGTGCCTAAGGCGACCCCGACGCCGAACAAACCAACCGCCCAACTCCAAGGTCCACCCCAAACCAAAGAACAAGAGCGCGAATCACGCCGACGGCAACGCCGGGGCGAACAACTCGAACAAGAAATCGCCCAGCTCGAGGCCGAACGCCAAGCCATTACCACCGCCTTGTCAGGCCACGAAACCGACCCCAAACGCATCGCCGCCCTCTCTGCCCAATATAGTGAGCTCGAACAAAAGCTCCAGATTCGCTACGATGAATGGGCGGCACTAGTCGGGTAATTTCGCAGAGGGATACGCATGAAACCGGCTATTTTTTTGATTAGCGGTACCCCTGGTGCCGGAAAAAGTAGCGTCGCACACGCCATCGCCACCCAAAGTGGCCGTGGCGTGCGTATTTCGGTCGATGATATTCGCGACTTGGTGGTGGCGGGACGCGCCGACCCCGTCCCCAGCTGGAGCGATGAATGCGAGCTCCAGTTCGCCATCGCTCGCCGCAACAGTTTGATCATGGCCGCCAATTGGCAGGCAGCTGGGTTTACGGTGTGTATTGATGATGTGGTCTTCCCGCAAAACATCGATGCCATGATTGCCGAATTAGGCCTCAACATCCAACGGGTTATTTTGCAACCGACCCTCGCCACCGCACTCCAGCGCAATGCCACCCGCACCCACAAACCCTTTGACACCAGCGTACTCATCCCCGTATTGACCCGCCTACATGGCGAATTCGCCACGGTGCAGCATCCCCTGTGGCCCCACATCGACACCACCAATCAGACGATTGCCGAGAGTGCCGCCATAGTGCAGTCGCTCATCTATTAATGCGTCGTTTGCTTGGCATTATGCTCATAATTCATCAAATTATCCACAATTTTCAATACCGCATCTCAATCACATATTTACCGGTTTTCCACCCGTATTCCCCCAGTTATCCGCGGGTTATCCACGAGTTATCCACAATCTCAATCCACCAGTTTTCCACTTGCATTCCCCTAACAATCCACGGGTTATCCACTTTTTTTCCACAAAAAAACGCAGGGATGCAATCAGCATCCCTGCATCCCTGCCAACGAAACTAGCGTGGCACAAACGACGTTTCGGCGTTGAGGCGGCGCACAAAGGCGGCAATCAAACGAGCGGCGTTGAGGGCGTCATTGATGTCGATCATTTCGTTAGGTGAGTGCATGTAACGATTGGGGATCGAAATCACCGCCGTGGCAATCCCAGCTCGGGCCGTATGAATAGCGTCGGCATCCGTCGCCGTGCGTGACGGATTGGATTGAATGCGGTAGGGGATGCCGGCTTGTTCGGCCGTTTCACGCAACATTGCAAACACCATCGGGGCGTTGGCGGAACCGCGGGTCAACACGGGGCCACCACCAATGGCAATATCCCCTTGGGAATTGCGGCTGGCATTGGGGTGATCGGTGGCAAAGGTCACATCGACGGCAATCGCCACTTGCGGGTCAAAGGCAAAAGCCGAGGTGCGGGCACCGGCAAAGGTGATTTCTTCTTGGGCCGTTGCTACGGCAGCCACTGTCGCCAATGGTCGCTCACTGGCAAGCAAGCGCAGGGCTTCGAGCACCACAAACGCGCCGATGCGATTATCGACGCCCCGGCCAATAATCCGACCATTGGCCAGCACGAGTGGGTCGGCGTCGATGACGGCCGATGCGCCCACACTAATCAGGGCATTGGCTTCTTCACGTGAGCTGGCGCCGATGTCAATCCACAAATCTTCGATACGCGAGACTTTGGTGCGGTCTTCGGGGGTCATCAAGTGGATGGGCTTTTTGCCAATCACCCCGCGCACAAAGCCGTCACGGCCGAGGATGCGGATGCGTTGGCCAACGAGTACTTGACTATCCCAGCCACCAATGGGTTGGAAGTAGCAGAAGCCTTTGTCGTCGATATGCGAAATCATCAAACCGATTTCGTCGATATGCCCAGCCAACAACACCCGCGGCGTGCCCCCGTTAAGGACGGCGTATGAGCTGCCGAGCACATCGCCATATACGTGGTCGGCAAATTGTTCGGCTTCGTGGCGCCACACCCGGGCGGCGGCAATTTCGTCGCCCGATGGGCTAGTGGTATTGAGTAAACGCATCAACGTGGCACGTGCAGCATCGCTCATGGCGGTTCTCCTTAAACAGTCTGTTGCGGTTCATCTATAGCGTAGCATATTCCACCACGCTATATCGCCACCACCACGTTATTTTCGAAAATGCGACACCGCCACCCCTACAGTATGGGCAATCAAGCGCCCGGCGGCCGTCGCCAATTCGCCATAGCTCCAGCGCCGGCCCATCACCGTGGTCTGGCGTTGTGCGATGGCCGCACGCAAGTGGTCGGCAGTATGCCCGGCAAACACGGTCACGCCATAGCCGACAGTTTCGAGCAAATGCGAATCGCTGCCACCGGTAACCGGTAAACCGAGGATCCGCGCCGTAATGGCGGCCTGCAGATTGGCATGTTGGGGGAACAAGCTCGAGTTCATCGTCTCAATTGCATCAAATTGCCACAGTGGCGGGTTGCCTTGGCCGTTTTGGAGTAGATGATGGCGTCCCAGCGAGCGCACCATCCAGTCGTAGGGGTGGGCCGCCACCGCCAGCCCACCTTGGTCGTGAATGGCGGCGATGGTGTCACTGGCGGACATGCCGGTGCGAATATGCCGCTCGATAAAGTAGGCCAGCATATGCCCTTCGCGGGTCGAGATTTCTTCGCCGATAATCACATCGAGATTACGGGTTTGGGCATATTGTTGGGCTTCGTAGGCCCCATCAATGGCATCGTGATCGGTGACGGCAATCACGCGGAGGTCGGTATGGTCACAGACATAATCGACCAATTGGGCAGGAGTACTATAGCCATCGCTATAGTTGGTGTGCAAATGTAAATCGGCTTTGCTGATGGTGGCGGGTGCGTAATCCATTCTGTCATTCTTTCACACAAAAAAACCGTAACGGCGTTCTACGCCGTTACGGTATCGACCAAACGAGAGCGTCTTAAGATGGTACATTTCCCAAACTGCGCATCGTGAATGTTGCAACAGTTTTTTGAATTAATCGTGTGCCAGCAATTGCCAAATCAGCCATACTCCAGTGTCGACCAGCAACCTGTGTTTGACCGGTAATAATCGCATGCCGCAATTGCAATGCACTTGTACCTGCAAACATTGTATACCCATACGCAACGGTGTCAAGTAAATGCGAATCACTGCCACCCACTGCAGGAATTCCCAACGCTCGAGCACTGACCGCCGCTCGTACATTGGCGCTACGGGGGCGCAAGCTGGCATTCATCGTTTCGATGGCATCAAAGGCCCAAAACGGCTCAGTGCCACCGGCATGACGCATCATTCCATAATGCCCCAGCGAGCGCACCATCCAATCATAGGGGTGGGCAGCTACGGCCAGCCCGCCTTGCTCATGGATGGCAGCGATGGTGTCGCGGGCTGACATGCCGGGGGGAATCAACTCGTGGATGAAATAAGCCAACAAATGTCCTTCGCGGGTCGAAATTTCTTCGCCGATAATGACATCTAATCGACTTCCCTCAGCACAGCGTTGTGCTTCGTACGCGCCTGCAATCGCATCATGGTCGGTCACTGCAATCACCCGCAAGTCGGTTTTGGTGAGCACATGGTTCACCAATTCGGCTGGGGTGCAATGACCATCGCTATGTACCGTGTGAAGATGAAGATCGGCGGTGCTCAGCATATTGGTGTGCATCTGGTGGTTCACCTCATAGTTGCATTTACAACTCTACAATGCCACATGCAGGTTATCACTTTACGCTATCTCTATTAAAAAACTGCTAACAGTACGTGAATAATCAACTCTCGGAGAGTCGCCGCCTGCTGGGTTTCTCCGAAATCCCTGCTTTCGACGTCACGCTTCCTACTTTGTGAGGATTGTCATTTGGCTCGCATAGGCCCCCCCAGCGTCATTCCATGCCGGTTGCGTGCAACCATAGCGTGGAATCCCCTTAGGCTTGCCAACAGATTTCGTGTATCTCGCACAGAGGACGCAGAGGAGTTTGCCACGGGCGATTTGTCCACGGCGAATTGCTATTGTGCTTGTAGTAAAAATCAGTGCATGCGCCGTGGATTAATCGCCCTTACCCGTTGGATTCCGACGGTCATTCATACTTCATACTTCATACTTC
>DBCF01000203.1 GCA_002292925.1 Roseiflexaceae bacterium UBA965
CGCACCGGCGAGATTGGCTTATTCCGCATCGTCGCCGAAAGCAGCGTGGCGGGTGGCGTACGCCGTATCGAAGCCGTCACCGGGTTTGGCGCCGAGCAATGGGTCGACCAGCAAATCACGCTGTTGCGCGAAGCTGCCAGTCATTTGGGCGTGCCGGTGCCGCAAGTGGCCGAGCGCGTCGAAGGCGTGCTAGCTGACCTCAAGCAACGCCAACGCGACATTGATGCCCTCAAATCACAGGCCACTGGCGTCCAAGTCGAAGACTTGGTGCGGGCGGCTGTCCAACGCGATGGTGTCACCTATGTGGTGACCCGGGTCGATGGCCTCGAGGTGGCGCAAATGCGTGAACTCGGCGACAAGATTCGCGACATGGTGCCCAATGGCGTGATTGTGTTGGCTGGCGCCAGCGAAGAGCGCGCCCAGATTCTGGTGATGATGACCAAAACCGTAACGCAACACCACGCCGGCAATTTGGTGCGTGAACTCGCACCGATTGTGGGGGGGAGTGGTGGTGGTCGCCCCGATATGGCCCAAGCTGGTGGCCGCGATATTGCCAATATTGATGCGGCATTACAAAAAGCACGTGCGTTGCTTTCGATTTAAGACGCATTGGGATGCCCGTTTAAATGCAGTAAGGAATCAGCATGTCGGTACCAGTAGTACAACACCAAATAGATCAACGCCGGCGTGATGACCGCGTGGTGGGGGTGCGTCAGCGCACTCCTGCCCCCAATCGTGCCGCGCAAGGTAAGCCACGACGACCACGGCGCAACGCAGCCTGGCAATGGTTTGCCTTGGCGTTGCTTGGCTGTCTGCTTGGCATCTTGCTGTGGGCCGTGTTGCTTCGTATGACGATTACGCTGATTCCGCCGCTGGGTGAAGCGCGAGTGGTGCCACTGACCGATGTCGCATTCCCGATTGCCGCAATCGGCAACGCTGATAGTATGCAAATCGAAGCCGTACGCCTCGAAAGTACCATTACCATTACCGAAACCGGCGAAGCCTTGACTGAAGTCCCCATGCCTGATGGGCGTGCCAAAGGGACCATCATGGTCATCAACATGCTCGAACAAGCCGTCGCCTTGCCCCAAGGCACCGAATTCATTGCCAGCGGTGGTGGTGGCGAAGTGCGCTATATGCTGGATGCCCCTGCGACTGTTCCCCCGGCGGTGACCACTAGCACGTTGACGAGTCGTACCACCGATTATGGCCAAGTCGAAGTGGCGGTGACGGCACGCTCTGCGGGGAGTGCCTCAAATGTGGGTGAAAACAGCGTCACGACACTGTTGTTGCCTGGTCAAGGCCCGATTGCCAACGACAATGGTCAGATTATTTTGCGTAATGCTCCAATAACCGGTGGCAGTGAAACCATGCGCCGGATTGTGTCAGAAACCGACGAAGCGCGCTTGCTTGGTGCCGCCTTGACCAAAGCCTATGCCCAAGGGATGCGTGATTTAGCTGATCAAGCTACCCAACGCATGTTGCAAATAGATGAATTGACGATTGATCCATCAGCGATCCAGCTAGGCCAACCGCAAGTCTATGGTGCGCCACAATTGACGCCGGTGGTTGGTACCGTGCTTGACCCACGCAACGCCGAAATGCAAATGACGGTGGCCGTGACATTCCGCGTGTATGCCATCAAAGCCGATCAGACAATCCAAGCGCAACTACAACAAGTCGTGCCACAACGCTTCCAAGGGGGCAGTACGCCGATTTGTCGCGTAGGCGAATTGTCGGCATTTAAGGTGGCCGAATGGCACCCCACCACGACGGCGATTGTGATTAACGGCGAGATTCGTTGTTCGCCCCAAATGCCTATCCCTGCCGCGGTGGTGAATGATTTGCCCAAACAATTACAAGGGGTGAGTAACGCCCAAGCTACTACGCTACTTGAAGAACTCAAGGCCAAGGGGATTATCAGTGGCTATACCCTGCCCACCCGCAATCAGCTCCCCCCATTACCGCAACTGATTACGGTGCGGGTCGGTGAGGCCACCATACCATGAGTTACCCTGAGTATGGGCGCATCCTCGCTTTAGATGTGGGCGAGCGCCGGATTGGAGTAGCCCTCAGTGATCTTTCGCGGACCCTTGCCACCCCATATATCACGATTCACGCCACGCCAGTTCATATTTTTTTTAAAAAGCTGAGCCAAATCATCACGCAAGAAGACGTGTGTCAGATTGTGGTTGGATTGCCCATTTCGCTCAATGGCCAAGAAGGCCCGCAAGCGCAACGGATTCGGGCGTTTATTGAGACGTTAACGACGCAGGTGACGTTGCCGATTGCGACGTGTGATGAGCGCTATACCTCGGCTGAGGCCGAGCGCATCATGATTGAGGCTGGCTTGCGTCCAGAGCAACGCAAAGCGCGCATCGACGAAGTCGCGGCTTCGATTATTTTGCAAGATTATTTGACGAGTCTGCGGCAACCACCGCCTTTTATGCATGATGATGATGCCGTATAAAAAAGACCCCGTACCATGTGGTACAGGGTCTTTTTTGTGGGGGTGGGCTGGTTTACGGCGGTGAAATCATGGTGTCGATGATTTTGGCAAACTCGGCATAGGGTTGCGCCCCCATCAATAACCGCCCATTGATAATAAATGCCGGCGTACTATTGATGCCTAGTTGTTGCGCCATCGCCATATCGGCTTTGATTTGTGCCAAATGCCGATTGGTGGTGACACAGCTCTCGAATTGGGCGCGGTCAATCCCAACGGCACTGGCATAGTTACCAAAGGTGGTTAAATCGTCGAGTGAGCCATCACGCCATTCTTGGTTGGCGGCTCCATCAAAGATTGTTTTGCGCATCAAAAAAAACTGGCCTTGCTCGGCGCTACAATCGGCGGCTTGGGCTGCCATCAGCGCACCACTATGGAGCTGTGTTAATGGGAAGTCACGGACTTCGAACGATACTTTGCCAGTATCGATATAGTTTTTCGTCAATTGTGGCATCGTCTCACGGACGAATTTGGCGCAATACGGTCATTGATAATCGCTAAACTCGATGATTTTGACCGGTGCGTCTGCTGCACCGATTAGCCGTGGGTTGGGGGTGCGTGATGACAACAGCGAGGTGTCATCGATCACGACACTACCACTCCCCGGCGCAAGCCCACAGGCCGCTAAACTGAGCAATACTACCGCTACCAAAATGGGCAATAAACGATACATGTTAACTTCCTTGGGTATCGCGCATGCGAATCTGGGTGGTCCGACCGACCAATCCGCTCCCGTCATCGCCACAATATGGGCAAATCGACCAGGTGAGGTCGATGACATGGTCACAGCTGATACAGCGCCGGCGGAGGGCAGTATGACAATGGGGGCACAAAATGAATTCATGGTCAATACCGCGTTGGCATTGTGGGCAAACAAATTGCTCTTCAATGTCGTGGCGCAAGTATTCTTCTTCGAGGGAACGCTCGTAGCGGTCTGCAATCGTCTGACGGGGGCGGAGCATCATATAGACGCCGAGACCGGCAAACGGCATCAGTAATGCCATCGATACGGCCAATACTTGCAATAAGGCCTCTTCGTGACGGGCATGGATGTCGCGGTAGGTCCAGATAACTGTTGCCATCCAGAGTAATACGATATAAATACCAAACACCCATTTGAGTACATCGAGTAGTGGTCCTACTACGCCGAGTATTCCTCCAATATCCACAAGCTCACTCCTTTAGCCTCATTGGTCACAACGATAGTCGACTAGTTCAATACGCGGGTGACGGATTCTGCATTGAGCACAAACACCGTCGCACCGCCTACTTGTACTTCTACGGGGGTTGGTGGGTAAAATTCACCGGACTCTGCCACCGGAGGTAACGGCGAAATATAGCGCACGCGCATATGACAGTGGGTGTGGATCAAGCGCATCACGGCGTCGATATGTTCGTCTTCGACGGCAATCAACAACGTCACGTTGCCTTCACGCAAGAAACCACCTTCGCTACTGATGCGGGTGACCCGATGACTGCGGGCGGTGAGGGCATCGACGAGGTCGCCGGCGTCTTGACGTTGAACCACGGCAATCATTAATTTCATGGGAGTCCCTTTCATCTGCCTGGGGCATCGATGCGTTTAATTGTTGCCAAATAGGGCAACACATGGTCATAAGTGATATCGGCAAGGGCTTCAATGCTGAGACGGGCATCACACACGCGCCATCGTTGCAAATCCGATGCGATTAAGGCATGGTATCCATCAGCAACGCGGCGATGGTAGGCCACTTCGCGCGCATCAAGGCGGTTCCATTCTACCCCTTTGGGTAATTCGCCGTTGCGGCGCCGCTGTTTGCGTTCGAGTCCTTCATCGGCACTGATATCGAGATACATGCTGATGTCGGGGCGCAAACCACCCGTGGCAATGGCCGTGAGGGTTTTGAGTTCGTTGAGGTCGCGACCCAAGCCGTAGCCTTGGTAGGCATACGTTGAATCGGCATACCGGTCACAAATCACAATGCCACCTTGGGCGAGATAGGGTTTGATTACTTCGTTGACGAGCTGAGCGCGTGCCGCTGAAAAAAGAAAAATCTCGGTGGTGGGGTCCATTTCGGTGTGCTGTAAGTCCAACACGATCCGCCGAATCATATCCCCAATGCGTGTGCCGCCTGGTTCACGTACCAAAATCACCGGATACCCAGCAGCAAATAAGCGTTCGTAGAGTGCGCGGGTCTGCGTACTTTTGCCGCTCCCTTCGCTCCCCTCAAATGTAATGAACAATCCCATCATACCCTTTTTTCTGCGTTTATGCTAGCGTGACAATTTGACTCGGCGAAATGGTTCACGCCCACGACTCTCTGATTGCATGTTGTACCGTTCGGCCATCTGGTGTTGTAGGCGGCGGATAATCGTACCCTGTGGTGTTAATTCTACCTGTTGCCGTTCACCATTGATAATCTGGTTAATCGCCGTTTCGGCTTCGAGGATGGCTTCCTGCACATCTTCGTCTTTGCCATGGCCTTTCTCGGGTTGGCGATTAATCTGATCGGGGAAGAAAATATCGAGCAATTGCCGTTCGATTTGCATGGCGGTCGATGACCGCAACACATAAATCGGCAAATTGCGCTCTTCGGCATTGCGTAAGCGTGATGAGCCTTGGCGGTAGTAGTTTTTGATGGTCATCACCATGTTGGCGTCATTGATGTCTTTGACCACAATCGCAGCCACTTTGAGGTGCGCAATCGCCTTTTCGACTTTGTCACGACTCAACCCAAACGGATAAATCCGGTGGGTAGGCGGGACGAGGACGGCTTTTTCGACAGGTGCCACCACGAACGTCGGTGCCGCACTGGCTGGTGCCGGCGTCGCCACGCTACTCGCACTGAGACGTAGCGCTAGCGGTCCCGCAAACGACGCCGGCGTGAGGGGCTCATTGCGATTACCCCGGTCGTTGCGCCCTTGGCGCCCATTGCGGAAGCCGCGGTCGTTGCGATCGTTGCGGTCAGCACGTGGATCGGCATCCATCCCGATGTTGTGGGCCCGGCGGATTCCCCACGCTTGTTGGCCGGATAAACCTTCGGTGGGCTCGGGGTTGACGATTTCGATGGTGATTTTGCCATCTTCTGCACGACTGCGTTGCTCGGCTGCGGGTGATTCACCGCGTAACAAGGCATCGACGGCTTCGGCGACGTTGGAATAAACAATCACATCGTCCCAATTACGAATTTCGACCAGCACATCAAATGTCGGCGGCTGTTTGCGTTCGAGGACGGTTTTTTGGGTGCCACGGCGGCGCGCTTCATCGTCACCGAGGGTGACGGCTTGGATACCCCCAATCAAATCAGACAAAGTGGGGTTGACCATTAAATTTTCGAGTAATTGGCCA
The DNA here is from genome assembly GCA_002292925.1 of Roseiflexaceae bacterium UBA965. Classification (GTDB taxonomy): domain Bacteria; phylum Chloroflexota; class Chloroflexia; order Chloroflexales; family Roseiflexaceae; genus UBA965. Next base: position 5,835 of record DBCF01000203.1, read on the forward strand.
TGGGCGGTGCCAATCAATTGCACCCCCCGTTCGGCAATGGTGCGCGATGCTTGGGATTCAAGCTCGGTGCCGATTTCGTCGATGACAATTACTTCAGGCATGTGATTTTCGACTGCTTCAATCATCACGGCATGTTGTTCGCTGGGGCGTTGCACTTGCATGCGCCGGGCCCGGCCAATCCCCGGATGGGGGATATCGCCGTCGCCGGCGATTTCGTTGGAGGTATCGACGATCACGACGCGCTTGCGCACATCGTCAGCCAGTACCCGGGCTGTTTCGCGCAACATGGTGGTTTTGCCCACACCTGGGCGCCCTAGTAATAGCACACTCTGGCCTGATTCGACCAAATCACGGATGATACTAATCGTGCCAATTACCGCCCGCCCAATGCGACAGGTCAAGCCAATCACCCGCCCCGAGCGATTGCGGATGGCAGAGATACGGTGCAAGGTGCGGGGAATACCGGCGCGATTGTCTTCACCAAAGGCACTAATTGCCGAAGTGACGGCATCAATATCGGCCAAGGTGACTTCGGCATCACCCAGCAAGGTGGCGGTGACGCGATAACGCGCTTCAGGCAAGCGCCCCAAATCCAACACGATTTCGAGCAAGTCTTCTTGGGGGTGTTCGGCTTGGGCAATTAATTCGCGAATGCGCGACGGCAAAGTGTCCAATAATAAATCAATATTACTGGTTATTTCGTTTCGTTCTGGCATATAGTCTCGCTTGTTCGCTTGCGGGCACGATTGAAGGAACGGGGGATCCAGATTCGCGGGTAGGCTCAAGTACACGCGCAAAAGCCGATCTGCGCATAAAGCTCACATTGTGGCGCACCCACAATGATTGCTCATCAATGGGTTGGAAGCCGAGGTCTTGGGCCGACCAGAGGAGTTCTTCTTGGTAGTCACGCAACACCAACCAAATCGGCAAGGTGTCGGCGATTTGACTAATCCCAAAGCGCAACATGTCAGTGGCGAGTTCACGGGCATTGGGGTCAATCAAGAGATGCATCAAGTGTGCTTCGCGCCCACTGCGTACCCGTAAGGCCGCCATGACGTGCGCTGCGTGGCGCAACACCCAGGCTCGGCGCTTGACGCCGTCCCATGGGGTTTGTAACGGCAACATCCAATCACGGGCTGCTTTGGCTTCAGCATGTTGTACGGGTCGGGGGGTGATTTGCCCATACAGCTGATGCACACCCCATACGTCGTGTCGGCTTTGTGGTTGCATCGTCGCTAGTCGCGTCCCTTGGTCCCAATCTGGCCCATCGAGGCGCAACAGCATCTGGTGGGCGTAACTGCTATAGCCACTTTGCCGGAATATCTCGCTCATGTCGCTATTGGCGCCTGGTTGGGTCACGTACAAGCGTTGGATTTGTTGTTGGGCACTTTGTACCACGTGGGTTTCGAGTAAGCGGAACCAGATGTCGTGATCGGTGGGGAGCTGATGACTCGGCCCATACGTCGCCAATGCCACCACTTGTTGCTCGGGGCGTGATTCGCGGCTACTCGCCTGGAGCACCCCGCTGACACTCCCTTCGTGATGCACGTAGGTCGTATAGCGCGAATTATTGGCAACCAATGACCGTAATCCAAACAACAAGGGACGATGGCGTTGCAGTAGCAACGCATCATCGTTGAGGAGTGCTAACGATCGCGGTTTGTGCCGCAACGTCAACAGGTCAGTTGGCGTCAACAAGCGACTCATACAGGCCTCGTCGTCGTTATAGGCTCAAAAACAAGCGATGGATACGGTCATCGAGGGTAAGTTCAGGATGGAACGATGTCGCCAACATGTGGCCTTGCAGTGCCGCCACGACCCGACCATCTGGGAGGGTTGCAATGGTATGACAGGCACCTTGGGGATTTTCTAAAATAGGTGCCCGGATAAACACGGTGTGGAAGGGTGCATCGAGCCCTGCCACGTTGACATCAGCCTCGAAACTATCAAGCTGGCTGCCAAAGGCATTGCGACGTGAGTCGATATCCATCAAGTGGAGCGATGGTTGATCGGCTTTGCCATCGATGATTTTGCTCGATAACAAAATCGCCCCAGCACAGGTGCCCCAAATGGGCATCCCCGCAAGGACGCGTTGCCGGATTGGCTCAATGAGGTCATACATCACCAGTAATTTGCCAATGGTCGTGCTTTCGCCCCCCGGGATAATCAAGCGGTCGACTTTGGCCAAATCACGTGGCAAGCGGACTTGTAGGCACGGGACCCCCATGCGCGTCAGCATCTCTTCGTGTTCACGAAATGCGCCTTGGAGCGCCAAAATTCCTACAATCATCATCGCTCCCGTATCTATGCAACACCCCATTACCACCGCTCGTGCAGTGGTAATGGGGTGTGAAGAATCTACCAGCCGCGACCTGCCAACAATTGATCTTGGGGCAATGAGCTAATGTTGATACCGACCATGGCCTCGCCGAGGTTTTTGCTCACTTCGGCAATGATGTGGGCATCTTGGTAGTGGGTGGTGGCTTGGACAATCGCCTTGGCGCGTACGCTGGGGTTGCCCGATTTGAAAATCCCCGAACCGACAAAGACGCCATCTACGCCAATTTGCATCATCAAAGCGGCATCGGCTGGGGTGGCAATCCCACCGGCAGCAAAGTTGACCACCGGCAAGCGACCAGCTTGGGCAACTTGCTTGACCAACTCGTAGGGTGCTTGCAAGTTCTTGGCGGCGCTATAGAGCTCGTCTTCGCTCATTGATTGCAAACGACGAATTTCGCCCAGCACGGTGCGGGCATGGAAGACTGCTACGGCAACGTCGCCGGTGCCGGCTTCACCCTTGGTGCGGAGCATGGCTGCCCCTTCGGTGATGCGGCGGAGCGCCTCGCCGAGGTTTTTACAACCGTTCACAAAGGGGATTTTGTAACGGTGCTTGTCGATGTGGAATTCGTTGTCAGCCGGCGTGAGTACTTCGCTCTCGTCGATATAGTCGATCCCGAGCGCTTCGAGGACTTGTGCTTCGACGAAATGCCCGATGCGCGCCTTGGCCATCACGGGGATGGTGACGCTTTCTTTGATGCGCACAATCAATTCAGGGTCGCTCATACGAGCTACGCCACCCTGTTTGCGTATATCTGCGGGTACGCGCTCGAGTGCCATGACGGCAACAGCACCAGCGTCTTCAGCGATTTTTGCTTGTTCGACGTCGATTACATCCATGATGACGCCGCCCTTGAGCATTTGCGCCAAACCGGCTTTCGTCGTCCACGTTGATTTTTCAATGGCCATGAAAGTAGCTCCTTCGGCATACGAAAAAGAGAACCAGAACTATGGTTTCACATATTGTACCACAGGCACTTATGCTACGCCGAAAAAAACAGCGGGCAGGTGACTTTCGTCATCCCTGCCCGCCACGTTGCGGTCGATGTGATTAGCGACCGTAGTTGCTGGCAACCACGTCCCAGTTGACTACGCTCCACCAAGCTGCCAAATAATCGGCGCGGCGGTTTTGGTAGTTGAGGTAGTAGGCATGTTCCCACACGTCCACACCCAACAAGGGCGTCAACCCTTGCATAACAGGGCTGTCTTGGTTGGGGGTGCTGATGACCTTGATGGCACCGCTAGCGTCTGATACCAACCAGCTCCAACCACTGCCAAAGCGTTTCATACCGGCATCGTTGATGGCGGCTTTGAGCTTGTCCACATCACCAAAGGTGGCGGTGATGGCGGCGGCCAAGGCGCCACTGGGGGCACTGGCACCACCGGGAGTCATGATTTCCCAAAACAAGGTGTGATTGGCGTGCCCACCCACGTTGTTGATGAGGGCTTGGCGAATGCTATCGGGTGTTTCGTTGATCTTGCTCAACAACTCGACGGCTGACAAGCTCTGCAATGCCGAATGGTCATTCAATGCGTTGTTGGCATTGGTGATGTAGGCGGCATGGTGCTTACCGTGGTGGATGGTCATCGTCTTGGCATCGATATGCGGCTCGAGGGCTGCAACATCGTATCCGAGCGCGGGTAAGGTGAATGGCATGTTCAGTGCTCCTTAAAATCAAATGGCGGTGAAACAACCTCCATATCCCGAGTATAGCACTCTCTGTTTGTGCGTGTCAAAGCGTTTTTGTAGACATAAAACAAATCACTCTCGCAACCTATCCCCGCCTCAATCTTCCAACCCTCCCGAATTTTGTGTGTGTTACCGCCTGTATACAATAATTAAGCAAAAGTTATGTGTTGATGAAATTTTATACAATAGACAGAAAAGTAGTATGGGGCATATGGTGCCTATTGGAGCCTGTGATACACTATAGAAAGTAAGCGAATCGGTGCTGATTGGTGGTGTATTGCCGAACCAGTCATCATTAGATTTTTTGCGAAACTATTGTCATTCACGCAATCACGAAATAGATGGAGTCTGCCGCTCATAGCAAAATTAGCAACGCTCAGCATTCGCTTTTCCATGGTGGAGTTCTTCTGCGGCATCGTTTTGGTACGAGTATGCAAGGAGGCGGGCATGCAGCGGGTTTTGGTGCTTAATGCGAGTTACGAACCACTTCAATTGGTCTCGCTCCGGCGAGCATTGGTATTGTTGTTTCAAGAAAAAGCCGAATTAGTCGAAGCCGCGCAACGCGCGATTTATAGTATTTCGCATCGATTTGTGGTGCCGCTGGTGATTCGCTTGACGCGTTATATACGCGTGCCCCGTAATTTGCGCTTGCCCTGCTCGCGCCGGGGCGTCATCATTCGCGACCGTGAAACCTGTCAGTATTGTGGGCGCCAAATAGGCCGCACCCACCTCACCATCGACCATGTCATCCCCCGCACCCTCGGTGGCCCTACCGATTGGGACAATGTCGTGGCTGCCTGCCGTGAATGCAACCACCGCAAAGGGGGGCGCACCCCCGAGCAAGCTAATATGCCCTTGTTGACGGTGCCACGTCAACCCCACTATGTGGCTTTTGCCCTGCTCATCGAACTCGAGCGCGACGATATCTGGCGCAAATATAGCTACGCCTAATACAATATACACGCACCGTTCTGTCGCAACAGGAGTAGGTGCGTGGTGTTTTTTGTGTTTTTGTTGTTGAAAAATAGCAACTAGCTGGTCGCCAAGGTCAATTGGTGGGCTGCCGCTCCGGATTCAATCGATTGCTTGGCAAGGGTGATAGCTGCGTCCCAATCATCTGCAAGCTCTGCTGCCATAATCGCGGCGGCCGCATTGAGTACCACGACGTCGTTTTGGGCGGTAGTGCCATGCCCTGCAAGTATACTCTGGGCGATCTGTACATTTTCGTGTAAGTCACCACCCGCTAATGCCTCGTTTTGGGCCC
>DBCF01000285.1:0-5825 GCA_002292925.1 Roseiflexaceae bacterium UBA965
ACCAACGGGCGACTTTTTGATGAAGTAATGTCCCATGTGCGGGGCGTATCATAAGTGAGAAAGGGACGGCTATGCGGGTTGTAGCATTGATTATGGCAGGCGGCGAAGGGGCTCGCCTCAGCGTATTATCCGAAAAACGCGCCAAACCATCCGTACCATTTGCCGGCAAATTCCGTATCATCGACTTCCCTTTATCCAATTGTGTCAATTCAGGGATTTTCGATGTGGCGGTGCTCACCCAGTACCAACCGCACTCGCTCAACGGTCATATCGGCAACGGCAAACCGTGGGATCTCGACCGGAGCAACGGTGGCGTGCAACTGCTCCAACCCTACCAAGGGCGCAACGAAGAGGGCTGGTACCAAGGTACCTCAGATGCCGTGTTGCAAAACATCAACTACATCCGCGAACGCCGCGCAGATCTGGTCGTCATTTTGTCGGGTGATCATATCTACAAAATGGACTACGCCCCGATGATTGAATTCCACCTGCAACAAAAAGCCGATTTGACCGTCGGGGTGATGCATGTGCCTCTCGACGAAACCGACCGCTTTGGGATTATGACGGTCAACGAAGCCATGGAAGTGGTCGAATTTACCGAAAAACCAAAACAACGCGACAAAGGCACCTTGGCCAACATGGGTATCTATGTGTTTAACGCCGATGCCCTGATTCGCGCCCTGACCACCCAAGACAACGGCGTGGCCCGCACCGACTTTGGCAAACATGTCATTCCCTCGATGGTCGAGGCCGACCGTGTGGTGGCCTACCCATTCTCGGGCTATTGGGTCGACGTCGGTACGATTGATTCATATTGGCGCACCAGCATGGAATTACTTGACCCCACCAACACCCTCAATCTCTATGACCCCGATTGGGTGTTGCATACCCGGAGCGAAGAGCGCCCACCGGCCAAAATTGGACCGGGCGCCATGGTGAATCAAAGCATGGTCTGTAACGGCTGTACGGTGCTTGGCACCGTTGAGCGCTCGGTGTTGTCGCCGGGGGTGTATGTGGCGCCGGGGGCCATCGTGCGCGATAGCGTCATCATGACCGATACCTGGATTGGGCCGGGCAGTGTCATCGACAAAGTAATTATCGACAAACAAGTAGTGATTGGCGCCAACGCGGTGGTAGGGTACGGCGATGATTTACTCACTCCCAATGCCAAACAACCCGACAAAGTCAATACGGGCATCTCGGTCATCGGCAAAAACGCCCACATTCCCGCCAATTGTCATATCGGCCGGAATGTGGTTGTCAATGCTGATTGTCGTGAAACCGACTTCCCCACCCTCGACGTGCGGTCGGGGATGACGATCTAACCCAAACTTAGCGCAACAGTTCTCCGATACGGCGCCCCAATTGGCTAAACCAATTGTTGGTGCCGTATTGGTCTGTAAAGTGCTGCACCGCTTGATCTGGGCCAGGGTCTTTGCCACCGGCAGATTCCAACATATACCAGCGATGTTCCATAATCCAGCGGTACAAATCGGCTTCGGTACGGTCCGGGAAGCGATTCAAGACATCATGAGCGCGAATCGCCTGAATGACCGGCATATACACATCGTCGTACCAACTCGCCACTGCTTCTTCACTCGCAATCGGACGATTGAGTTCTTGTCCCATAAAATAGCGATGCCCATTGATATGCCGAATCAGCTCGAGATAGCCCCCTTGCTCACTAAACTCGATGCGTTGTTGGGGGCGCATCACATGTAACTGGGTCCAATCCAAAAAGTCGGCGTATTCTTCTTTGATTGGTAATTCATCGAGGCGGAGCGAGGCATCAATAGGCACGTCAATCAGCAATTCGTCGACATTGGCATCGATGTCGGTCTGGCCTTGGCGGCGCGCCACCGACACGCGGTGGTTACCATCACGCACAAAGTAGACGTCACCGATTTTATACAAATCAATCGGTGGCAAATCGATATACAGCTGATTGGCCATATCAACATTCATCCAGCGGTCACGGATATGGTCGCTCCGCGGCAAAAAATGCCGGTCGAAATCACCATAGCGCCCTTCGCTACCAATGATTTGGTCGAGTGGTACAGTACAGAGCCCGATGTGACGTTGGCCACGGATTTGCAAACGGGTGCGTACTTCTTCAAGCGCTAGTAGTTCGTGGGGGGCATGAAGCAAGGCATCGCGCAAGGCTGATAGCCACTCACGGCGGCGCGCATCATCAAAGTGCGCTCGTGCCAAACTATTAAAAAACGAATTAGGCTGATCTGCCATGATTGTTATCCATTAATGCATTAGTATGTGGGATCAATCGTCATATCACGATGCCCTGCGGTATTGAGAATCAACGTATGGTTGTAGTATGTTTCGGTGGCAACCCCATACGAATACGAGCGGTGTACATGGCCATGAATCCAATAACGAGGCCGAAACCAGCGTTGTAACGTCACAAATGCTTTCGATCCACGGTGGGGGCGATCAGCGCCGTCGTGAATCCCCGCCAACGGGGCATGGCTGAGCATCACATCAAGGCCACGGCGACGGTGCGCATTGTGCCACATGATTCGGGTAGCGAGGCGCAAACACCGCGCCATCATCTGTGTTTCGGTGAATTGGGGACCATTGTCCAAATTATAGCGGAGCGAGCCACCGAGGCCCGCTACCAACAAGCCATTGACCCGCACCACCGCATCATCGACAGCAATACAGCCGCGTGGGCCAGTCAATACCTCGCCAGATTCCAATAATTCAGGGTGGTCGTGATTCCCCATCACGTACAGACAAGGAATACTCAACATGGTGGTGACGTATTCGAGGTAATAATACGGCAAATCCCCACAGCCAAATACCAACGCCACATCGGCAAATCGTTCTTTGATTTGCAGACTATACACCAGTGGCACTACCTCGTCGCTGAGTGTCAGTACCCGCATCGGTGCTCCACTTCTAATCGTCGTCACCAAAGGCGACATCATGCAAACAGGGAATTTCGATTGTAAACGTTGTCCCTACCCCCAATGTAGAGCTGACGGCGACTTTACCGTTATGAGATTCTACGATATATTTGACAATAGCCAGCCCCAAGCCAGCGCCGCTCCCCACATACGCCCGGGTACGCGAACGATCAGCGCGAAAGAAACGATCAAATACATGGGGCAAATCTTCGCTACTAATACCGACACCCGTATCTTGAATGGTAACCATTGCCATACCGTCATGGCTGGTTAACCGACATACCACACTACCATCATCAGCAGTATGTTGTAACGCATTAATACAAATATTGAGGATGGTCTGCTTGAGTCGGTCACGATCACCATTGACCATGACTACCTGTTGGATATCAAGCCGGAGGGTAATATTGCCAGCCAGTGATTTGAGGTCGCGAATAGTTTCGAGCAACAGTGTGGCCATATCAACCACTTCAAAACGCATCCCTGCCGCCGCTTCATTGCGAGCGAGCATCAACAAATCATTGACGAGACGAATCAGGCGCTCAGTTTCACGTTGCATATCGTCGAGGGATTCATTGAGGAGCTCAGGGTCACGCATCGCTCCACGATGAAGGATTTCGATATTGCCCTTCATGGCAGCCAAAGGGGTACGCAATTCATGAGATGCATCTGCAAGAAAGCGACGTTGCGCTTCAAACAAACGCTCAATACGCTCAAGTAAATCATTTACCGTGACGGTCAATAGTTGTAGTTCGTCTTGGACCACTGGCACCGGTACCCGGCGACGCAAGTCAGCGGCACTCACGATACTTTGGGCCGTCCGGGCAATGACGTCGATCGGACGGAATACCGCCCGGGTCAACCACGCCCCACCTTGGGCAGCCACAATCATCACCGCGACGCCACCAAACGCCAAGGCATACAAAAAAAAGCGCAGGGCGCGTTCGGTTTCGCCGATTGGACGGAGGAGCTGGAGCACGCCACCGACTTGGACGGTGCGCGTCAACACATTGACATAGGTCAACGGCACCACCAACACCCGCAAACGCGCCACGCCAATGTCTGTGGTAAACCGGAGTGGATTCCCCGCAACAGCATAGAGCACCGTATCGGCATCGAGGGTCAAACGGCGCGCTAAGCCCGGCTGACGAATCAAATTAAGCGAGCGGGAGCGAATCGTCCCATCGGGGCTATACACAATCGCCAATAAATTTGTGGTGGCAAAATTTTTAATCGCATCGGGTTCGACAATCGTATTATTGTCATCGACAATTTGCGGCTCGGTGCTTGATTTGGTGACACTTTCTTGGATAACTTGGGCGCCCAAATCGAGCTCATTATCGATACTCGCAATCAAGGCCCGATTTACCACATAATACAACCCAAAATCAAGCACCGTCAGTGCCACTGCAAACAACCCCACATAAGCCAATGTTAACCGTAACCGTATTGACACGCGGGTTTCTCCAAAAGGTACGCAGATTACTCAATAGGCACGACGTACCCCGCCGATACCCATCCTTCATTACCGTCACTATCACGCACATTGCGCCACACCACGTCATCGACCGTTTTGTTGGCGCCGACGATTTGCAACGTCGTGCCATCGGGCAAGGTTTTGAGCACTTCAGCAGTCCGACTTGGGTCTTTACGCAAAAATAATCCTGCAGCGCCAGTGCCGTTGACACGCACTTGGGCATTGCTCATTGACACGGTCATGGTCGGCAATGACGTGGCGTCAGGCAGCACCGTGGCGACTGCCGCATCTGCCGCTGTCGCAGGAGGAATCGCAGTCGTACGACTCCCCAACAACGCCCAATTGACGACAATAAAAAAAATTAAAATAATCGCCAACGCCAACCGCCACCCACCCATCAGAAATACCGCGCTCCAGCTACTGGTGCGACTCAACGGTGTGCGTTGGGTCGTGCGACGGTGATCATCGTTCATCTCGCGGTACTGACGATCCGTGTTACGCATAGATTCACTCGGGTGATTATCCTGATCTTCGGGCACATAGTTTGTCATGACTCACTCCCCACACACAACACACAATTTATGTAAGCGACATTACTACAATAGTACCATCAATTACTGCTATTCGTCACGAATTCGTTGCCGCCAATAATCCAATGACTCAGCGACAATTTGTTCCATGCTTATTTGTGGTTGCCAACCCGTCACCGCCACCAATCGGCTATTGTCGCCACGCAAAATCGGCTCATCGACAGGGCGCAAGCGACTTGGGTCGACTTCGATGGTCACGGGCACACGACCGTGCGCTACCACCATATCCAAAATATCGCCGATCCGCACTGCCCGCCCCGAACACATGTTGTAGACCGTCCCACCCGGCGCCCGTTGAATCAACGCCCACAATGCCCGTGCCACGTCATCGACGTGGGTATAGTCACGTTGCGGCTCGAGATTTCCTACCTGAATCAACGGCGCTTGACGGCCAACCTCGATAAGTGCCATCTGCCGACAAAATGTCTGAATGGCGGTACGGTCGCCTTGACGTGGCCCCACATGATTAAACGACCGCGTCACCACCGTATGCACGCCATAACTATCAAAATACTGCAACCCCAACAGCTCTTGGCCCACTTTGCTGATGCCGTACGGTGAGGCAGGGCGCATGGGGTGTGATTCTTGGATGGGGATTGCGTCAGGGGATACAACACCGTATTGGGCNNCCCCGCAATGTGCACCCGTGCCGCCGGTGCATGCCGGCGCACTGCTTCGAGTAGATTAATCGTCCCCTCGACATTAGCCCGCATGGTCGCTACCGGCGCCCCCCACGAGGCCGACGGGTAGCTTTGGGCGGCAAGATGGAAAATGTAGTCGGGGTGGGCCTGGGCAACCGCATCACCAACGGCAAATGCGTCTTCGATATCACCT
>DBCF01000285.1:5877-6080 GCA_002292925.1 Roseiflexaceae bacterium UBA965
GCCAAAGCCCGCGGATCGCTCCGCCAGCGCCGAAACACCGCCAACTCGACATCAGGTTGGCGCAACAAATATTCTGCGAGGCTACTCCCCACTGGCCCAGTTGCACCGGTAATTAACACACGCGCCATCTGCCCCTCCACCCTACCATGCATTTTTTATTGCTACCACTATACAATACCTGCACCAATTAGTGTAGAGACGCA
>DBCF01000285.1:6105-11140 GCA_002292925.1 Roseiflexaceae bacterium UBA965
AGACGCAGCCTGCTGCGTCTCTACGGTTGTCAAACTCACGCCCTAGATATCGCTGAATACCAGTCGCATACCTCCCATGAATTCACGCTATAATAGAGACTTAGTATGGTTTGATTCGGTAGGAAGCATGCCCATGAAGTATATTGCCACGATTGGCCTCGAGGTCCATGCCCAGATTCGCACCACATCCAAGATGTTTTGCGGCTGTCGCACCGATGCCTCACAGGCCGCCCCCAACACCAATGTTTGCCCTGTTTGTTTGGGGCTACCTGGTGCCTTACCTGTGCCCAATCGGCGTGCCATTGAATTGGCCACGATGACCGGGCTGGCGTTGCATTCCACCATTACCCGCGATAGCACGATTAGTCGCAAAAACTACTTCTACCCTGACTTGCCGTCCTCATACCAACGCAGTCAATACGAAGACCCGTTGTGTCTGGGTGGTTATGTCGAATTCCCCAGTGCTGGTGGCACCCGCCGGATTGATCTGACCCGCATTCACATCGAAGAAGACACGGGTAAGCTCACCCACATGCCCGATGGAAGCTCGCTGATTGATTACAATCGGGCCGGCGTACCATTGATGGAAATCGTGTCGGAGCCCGATATTGCCAGTGCCGAAGAAGCCCGCCTCTACTTCCAAACCCTGCATCAACTCCTTTTGTGGATCGGGGTCAACAGCGGCAATTTGGAAGAAGGCGCCTTGCGCTGTGACGCCAATGTGTCAGTACGTCCCGAAGGCCAAAAGGAATTCGGCACCAAGGTCGAGATCAAAAACGTCAACTCGTTCCGCAATGTCGAGCGGGCCATCAACTACGAAATCGAACGCCAAATCAGCGTGATTACGAGTGGTGGCAAAATCATCCAATCGACCCGGGGCTGGAATGACGCGTTGGCCAAAACTATCGAGCAACGCACCAAAGAATTTGCCCACGACTATCGCTACTTCCCGGACCCCGATATCCCGCCCTTGCAGATGGAATCCGAATACGTCACCCAGATTGCGGCCCGCTTGCCCGAATTACCGGCCGCCCGGCGAGAGCGGTTTAGCACGCAATACGGTCTCAGCTTCAAAGATGCCGATTCGTTGACCATCACCCACGAAGTCGCGGATTTTTATGAAGCGACCGTCACCGCCACTGTCGCAACCGGTGGCAGTGCCCGTGACGCCGCCGTCTGGATTATCGGCGAATACTTCCGGTTACTCAATGACAGTGGTGAAGACATCAGCACTGCCGCCCAACGGATGACGCCACACCACATCGCCACTATCGTCGCATTGGTCACCAAAGGGACGATTACCCGCGCCTCAGCCAAAGAAGTTTTTGAGGAGTGCTACCAACATGGCAGCGACCCCGAAAAAATCGTTGCCAGCCGTGGTTTGGCCGTCATCGGTGATAGTGATGCCTTGCTCACCATGGCCCGGGCCGCAGTGATTGCCAACCCCAAAGCTGTGGCCGACTTCAAGAGTGGCAAAGACGCCGCCATCAAGTTCCTCGTCGGTCAAATCATGAAGGTATCGCGAGGGCAAGCAAGCCCTCAAGCTGCCGAAGCAGCCGTGGTGGCGGCCCTATCCGAAGTATAAGGGCGCTATTTCGATAGAAGCAGTGCCATGGCACATGGTCAAATCCAGTGATTAGAATGCCTTCGTTGTATCTCTTTATGCTGAAAAAGTGCATTGGCTACCAATTTGTGCGGTTTGACACAAATAGCCCGAAGTGGTAGCATAATGCCCGTTAATCGGCATGCACACTCATACTGACGAACTGAAAGTAAGCAGGTTATTTATGCCGCCAATCACCGAACACGTCGTCTTGCGTGATAATGACGTACCAAACATTGCGGATCTCGATGTCTACATCAAGCATGAAGGCTACGAAGCGCTCCGCATTGCCGTCACAGAAAAGACCCCCGCCGACGTTATTAACGTTGTCAAAGAAGCAGGTTTGCGCGGCCGCGGTGGCGCAGGCTTCCCGACGGGTGTGAAGTGGGGCTTTTTGCCCAAGGATGTCTATCCCCGCTACTTGTGCTGTAATGCAGACGAGAGCGAACCGGGCACATTCAACAATCACCAAATCATCGACCGCAATCCCCACCAACTCATCGAAGGTGTGGCGTTAGCGGCCTATGCCATTGAATGTCAGACCGCCTTCATCTATATCCGGGGGGAATTCGCCGCCGGAGCCCTACGTCTCGAAAAGGCCATCGCTGATGCCACTGCCCGGGGCTTCCTCGGCAAAAACGCCTTTGGCACCGGTGTGAATATCAACATCGTCGTCAGTCGTGGTGCCGGCGCCTATATCTGTGGCGAAGAAACCGCCTTGATGGAATCACTCGAAGGCAAAATCGGCCAACCCCGCCTCAAGCCACCATTCCCTGCGATTGCCGGTTTGTATAGCAAACCGACTATCGTCAACAATGTCGAAACATTGGCCAACGTACCGCGCATCGTCCTCAAGGGTGCCGCATGGTACCGCCAAAACGGCACCGAAAAAAGCCCTGGCACCAAGGTCTTTTCGGTATCGGGACATGTACGCAAACCAGGCAACTACGAAGTGCAATTCGGTACCACCATGCGCGAGCTCATCTATGACTACGCCGGTGGCATGCGCGAAGACCGCAAGGTCAAAATCATCGTCCCTGGTGGTGCGTCAGCAGCCTGGTTGACTGAAGCCAACATCGATGTGGCGATGGACTATGAATCACTCGCTGCCGCCGGCACCATGCTCGGCTCGGGTGGCGTGATTATTTTGGACGAAACCGTCAGTGCGGTAGAGTTGGCCTACAAAATGGATGAGTTCTTTAAACATGAGTCGTGTGGTAAATGCACGCCGTGTCGTGAAGGCACCCACTATTTGGTCAAAACCCTGCATCGCCTCAACCACGGTGGCGCCCAAAAGAACGATATCGCCAAACTCCACGACATCTACAACCAGATGGCTGGCAACTGCTTCTGTTTGTTGGGTGAAAGCGCCGTGGTGCCCATCCGCACCGCCCTCAAGCTCTTCCCCCACGAATTCGAAGAAGCCCTCGCCAAATCATCTGCACGGCACGCCATTCCGCTGACCTTGGCGCACTAGTGCTGGACCGTATACAATCGGACAGCCGGGAGTAAGAGAACGATGCCAGACGTAAACGTAATAATTGATGGAAAGTCGGTTGCCGTCCCCCCCGGCACCAACATCGTCGATGCGGCTCGCCATGCTGATGTGGCGATCCCGGTCTTTTGTTATCACCCCAAAATGAAGCCCGTCGGCATGTGCCGGATGTGCTTGGTCGAAGTGTGGACACCCCGCATCGACCCCGCCACCCGCCAAGTCGTGATGGGACCCGATGGGTTGCCCCAAATGGCCTTGATGATGAACAAACTCCAAGCCGCCTGTGTGACTCCGGTCAGCGACGGCATGGTCATCAAAACCACCACCGAAAAAGTCAAGTTCGCCCAACGTGGCGTACTTGAATTTTTGTTGACCTCACACCCCCTCGACTGCCCTGTCTGTGACAAGGGTGGCGAATGCCCACTCCAAAACTTAACCATGCAATGGGGCCCCGAAGTATCGCGCTTTGACTATGCCGACAAAGTCCACTTTGAAAAGCCAGTCAAGCTCAGCGATGTCATCTACCTCGACCGCGAGCGCTGTATCCTCTGTTCGCGCTGTGTGCGCTTCCAAGATGATATCGCCGGCGATTCGGTACTTGGCTTTGACAATCGTGGTCGCTCATGGGAAATCATCTCGAAGTCGGAACCGGGCTTCGATTCGAAGTTCTCGGGCAACACCACTGACATCTGTCCCGTAGGTGCCTTGACCAACGCCGACTTCCGCTTCCGTGCTCGTGTGTGGGAAGTACGCAGCACGCCGAGCGTCTGCACGCACTGCTCGGTCGGGTGTAATTTGACCATTGATGCTCGCCAAAACAAATTGATGCGCATCATGCCCCGTGAAAACGACACCGTCAACGAAATCTGGCTGTGTGACAAAGGTCGCATGGGCCAGCGCTTTTTTGAAAGTGTCACCCGCATTACCACTCCAATGGTGCGACACAACGGCAAATTGGTCGAATCAACCTGGGAAGATGCCCTCAACCGCATCGCCAGCAACATGGCCAATATCGTCGAGCGTTCAGGCAACAACGCCGTGGCGGGGCTTATTTCTGATAGCCTGCCCAACGAAGACCTCTACGCCTTCCGCAAGCTCATCAGTGATGTTTACGGGAGCGCCTCAATTGACCACCGCCTCGGGTTGCCCACCGATGTCAGCATCGATGATGCGCCCTTGCAAGTCGGTGTTGGTCGCGATACCAACCTAATGACCATCGGCAAGGGCACCAGCGTGCTGGTGATTGCCGCCGACCCCGAAGAAGAAGCCCCCGTCTATTTGTTGCGCTTGCGTGGCATCCAGAGCCGTGGTGGCGCCGTACACGTGGTCAATTCATTTGGGACCAAGCTGGGCAAAACTGCCTCAAGCGATACGCGTATCGCCCAAGGTGGCGAATCAGCCTTTGCGTTGGCCTTCCTCAAGCAAGTGGTTGATGCCCAAGCCGCTACCGGCTTTGAGCGACGCTTGCGTGGGCTTGAAGAGGTACGTCAACAGTTAGCCAAGCACTCACTCGATAGCCTACTAGCCACAGCAGGTATCAGCGCCGATCAACTCAAAAAAGTCGTTGACGCCTACATGACTGCCAGCAATAGCATCATCATGTACGGTCGCACGGCCTTGCAAATCGGCGCAGCCGTCACCCAAAACTTAGCCAGTGCCGCCATGATTACCGGCAAATGTGGCAAAGCCAATAACGGGCTCATCGCCTTGACCAACGGTGCCAATACGATTGGGGCCACGGCACTAGGGATTCGCCCTGCCAAGGGTGGTGCCAATGCCAACGAAATGTGGAGCCAAGCCGAGCAAGGGCAGCTTCGCGGGTTGTTCATCGTTGGGTTAGATCCTGCCGGCAAAAGTGAGCGTGCCGCCCAAGCACTCGAAGCAGTCGCCAAACATGGGTTTGTGGCTGTGCAATCGATGTTTATGAGCGAAACCGC
>DBCF01000124.1:0-1392 GCA_002292925.1 Roseiflexaceae bacterium UBA965
ATGCTCTGTCGACTCGGGACACCGTCACCGTGGAGTATTTTGGCGAATATCATCATCACACCGGTGGTGCCGTTTGCTATGGCGACTGGCACATTGACACTGGTCTGTGCATGGGTGATACCGGTGCTGGCCCCAATCACCACATGGGTCGCCTACCCGGCATTTCAATGGATTATCGTGGGGAGTCAAGTATTGGCCACCTGGCCAGCACCCACTCGGATTATCATCGATAATCCGTGGATTGAGTGGCTAGGGCATGCGAGTTGGGTGGGGTGCATTCTATTTTTGTATTGGCAAAAACAACAAAACATCCTCTCGGTCGGCACACACATTGATGATGACCCCATCAAGTAGTGGTATAGTTAGCGTTAAGAATATGTGTCATTTCAGAGAGGATCGTCGCATGATTGAGCGACAACGCTCGTGGTGGGAGACCATCGCCGGTGTAGCGGTACACATTTACACCGCATTGGGGGCAATTCTGGCCATGCTCATGATTATGGAATCCGTGCAAGGACACCCAGTAACTGCCCTGTGGTATGGCTTTGCCGCCGTATTTATTGATAGTACCGATGGGACATTGGCGCGGCGCTTCAAGGTCAGCGAAACCGTGCCGTGGTTTGATGGTCGTCGGCTTGACGATATCGTCGATTACCTGACCTATGTCTTTGCTCCGGTGTTTTTGTTGTGGCAAAACGGATTTTTCCCTGCAGGACTCAATGGACAACTCGTTGCCATGTTGCCATTGATTGCCTCAGCGTATCAGTTTTGCCGAGTCGACGCCAAAACTGACGATTACAATGTCGTTGCCGAAGACCATTTCTTCCTCGGCTTCCCGAGTTATTGGAATGTGATTGCGTTTTATGCGGTGGTGATGGGGATGAATGCCGAGAGCGTCACCATGATCGTAATTGTCTGCTCGATTCTCGTATTTATCCCGATTCGCTATCTTTACCCGTCGCGCACCATCATGTTTCGGCGGATTACGTTGATTTACACGACCATCTGTACGATTGTGTATGGAATTGCCTTGTGGCAAATGCCCACACCCAATCCTTGGCTGTTGGTCGTGTCATTATCCTATATCGTTTATTATGTAGTGGTAAGTCTCTATTTGACGGCACGGATCGTTTGGCCACAATTCGCCGCACGGGCATAACAAGGGCAACGCATCACTATGGACCATCAATCAGGATTACGGGTATTACTCCCCTATGGACGACCGTATCGCGGGTTACTCATCCTTGGCACGTTTTATGCCTTTTTAGGGGCGACCGCTAGTGCATTCAACCCAGTGGTACTGGGTTATGCCATTGATGCCTTGCTCACGCATATCGATCAATGGCAACTCGCCAAATATGCCTTACTGATTATTGGGTTGACCATCATCCT
>DBCF01000124.1:1472-6566 GCA_002292925.1 Roseiflexaceae bacterium UBA965
ATGGCCCAAGATTTGTACAAGCATATTTTGACTTTTGACCGTACTACCCAAGCATCGTTTGGTACCGGCGACTTGTTATCGCGGGCGTCGAGTGATTTTATTTATATCTGGCGGTTCTATAGCGCCGGCTTCCAGATGGCAATTAATGCGGTATTTTTGTTGTTTATTGGGTGTGGGTTGATGGCACTGACGAGTGTACCGTTGGCGGCAGTCACTATCGTGATGTTGATACTCAGTCTTTATGCGCAGACGCGGCTAGGTTCATTGGTAGAGCAGTCGTTTGATTTGGTGCAACAGCGCCTCGCCAAAATTTCGGCATTTGCCCAAGAACACGTCTCTGCCCAACGCACCATAGCGGCCTATACGCTTGAGCAGCCAAGTGGCGAGGCCTTTCGCAAATTGAGCAACGAATACGCCGACGAGTCGATTCGGTTTGTCCTTTTTTCGAGTGCAATTTCACCATTACCCCAACTCGTGGTGCGGTTAGCTGCGACGGCGGTTGTGGCCTATGGCGCGTTGTTGATTATCGACAAGCAACTAAGCATCGGGCAATATGTGCAATTTATTGTCTATCTCGGATTGTTGAGCAATGCGGCCAATCAACTCAGTAATGCCTTTGAGCGGTTACAACAAGGCGCTGCAGCGGCTGGGCGAATCGGGGAAGTGCTCCAACGAGCCCCACAAGTCAAAAACGCCATCAATGCACCAAAGCATGTACCACTCGGCGAAATTGTGTTGCACAAGGTGAATTGGCGCCAAGACAGCCAATACTTGTTGCGCGATATCGATCTCACCATCCAGCGTGGTCAACATATTGGCGTGGTGGGGTTGACTGGGGCCGGCAAAAGTAGCTTACTCAGTTTGGTATTACGCCTACGCGACCCTGACAGTGGGCAGGTGTTGTTTGACGGGCATGATGCCAAAACCATTGATATTGCCACCCTCCGTAGTGGCTTAGCCTATGTCCCACAAGAACATATGTTGTTTAGTATGACGCTCAAAGAAAACATCAAATTGGGTGTGCCCAACGCCACAGACGCCCAATTGCAACAAGCCCTGACCGTATCGTGTCTCGATCGCGATATCGCCCAACTCGCCAATGGCATCGATACGATTGTAGGCGAGCGTGGCACCATGTTGTCGGGTGGTCAAAAGCAACGCCTCGGCATCGCACGGGCATTGATTACCGATGCGCCGATTATGTTGTTTGATGATGCCTTATCCAATATCGATGCCCGTACGGCGTTTGATATTGTGCAGGGGGTCAGCCAGTTTCGTGCCGGCAAGACCACCATCATGGTCAGCCAAAAAATATCAGCGGTGCGCCACCTCGATGCAATTTTGGTACTCGATAATGGCCAACTCGTAGAATACGGCACTCATGATGAGCTCGTGGCGCTGCATGGGATTTATGCCGAGCTCTTCCAACGCGAATTATCGCAACGCAGTGATTTTGACGCATAAAACCGCATACGCAACACTCATGTGGTGGTGAAAGGAGCATATGCCAAATAATCAATTTTGGAAGCATCCAATCACCACCCCGATTGTGTGGCTACTCGTATGGCTGGGGTGGAGCATTACCATCCTTGTGACCCCACCCCCAATCACGATACTCCCCGTCGGTGGTGACCCCATCACCGGCATGCGTGACCACGACGCCCCCTACCTTGATGGTTTTTGGCCTGCAGAGCCGCGCCCATGGCAACCAGCCATGGGCAGTGCCTTGCGCTGGAGCAAGGCAGACTGGCAAATCCAGTGGCCACATGCCGGTGCTGGGTGGTGGTTAATGCAGTTTCGTACCGATTTATCGGGCAAACCAGACCACACCCCAACCCAGCTCAGCTGGAATACGCCTGCGATTGGCACTAGCATAATCGCACCAGCCCAGCGCATCACACGGGTGCTAGTCCATGCCAACCAAAACGACACTCCGCAAATCACCGCCACTAGCGCCACCTTTCAGCCTAGCGGTGATGCCCGTACACTGGGGATTGCGGTGACAACAATCGGTCTACAACCACTCGGTACACCATGGCGACCAACACTCGTTTTGGCGTTTTTGGCGGTGAGCTTGTTTGGTTGTTGGCTAATCACTCACCGTTCCCGCATACTCATCCCCTTTGTGGCCGGAATTTTGTGGCTCTTATTCCCCGGCTGGATTGCCCTGCACAGTGAATTATTGATTATCCTAAGCCTCTTTGGTTGGGTCATTGGGACAGGTTGGCTGTATCTCGCTCAGCGCTGGCACACCGACATAACCACCATGCCACGAATTGTGGTAGGGATGGTCTGGGCACAATTACTCGCCTTGTGGAGTCCCTACACACATTCATCAGACATCGCCATGCACGTACGCATGCTCAATCAAGTACTCAAAGGGCAGTTGTTGTTTACGGCACAACTCCCCTGTGAAGCCAGTGCCTTTATCAGCCCCTACCCACCACTGACTTACATCATGATGGCACCATTCGCCCTAATTAGTCATGATAGTACATACCACCAGCTCATTTTGACGGGTGGCGCAGTGGTTTTGCAGGCTATTGCACTCTGTTATAGCTACCACGTATTGCGCCAACATCAGCTCCCATTACGCGCAGTAAGCTTGTTTTTGCTCCTTGCATTCATCAATGCACCGTTGCTCCGGGCGATTCACATCGGCGAACTCAGCAATGCCTGGGGGCAAAGTATCACGTTGATTGCCATGAGTTGTTGGCTCGATCGCCACGCCACTCGCCAACGTCAAATCGTTTGGACAACGATGGCGCTCCTTAGTCATACCGGCGTCAGCGTATCACTTGCCATGATGCTGGGGATATTTGCGGGTGTACGCTTCATCAACACGCGTCACATTCCTCGTTGGCTCATCTGGAGTGGCATAGGGATGGCCGTGATGGTCATTGGCATGTACTATAGTAATTTCGCATATTTGATTGGGCAAGCACCTGGATATGCCGGGTGCCCACCTGAGATTCCAATTATGGTGCGCTTTGGTGGTGTCGCGAGCATGTTCCCCATCCTCATCACCGGTTGGGCTCTGATTGGGGCGTTTTTGCTCCCACAATCACCACTTCGCGTGTGGACATGGGCTGGCTTGGGAGCGGCGCTACTCTCGATAACTATGTTATTGGTTAGCACGCAAACAGTCCGCTGGGGGATTGCGGTGGCGCCATTTGTGGCGCTTGTGGCGGCCTATGGGCTCCACAAAATATGGCGATTTGGGCGTGCCAGCAAGGTATTGGTGATTACCACGCTGGTATGGTATGGGCTATTTTGGTATAGTGAGCTGTGGCAACGCATCATGGTTTACCTTCACGATTAAAATGTGACGTGTATAATACCTTGGTATTGGTATTCAGAGGCGTAAGCATGAAGTTTTTTACACCCGCGCAATGGCGCCAAATCGGAATTGTATTTGCGTATAGTCTCGGGCTCTTTTTGTTGTTGAGCACAATGCGATTTGGTCAATCCGTTGATTTTTATCAACCACGAACTGTGTTTTGGTTGCGTGATTTTCATGCCCGTGAATATACACCGATCGCACCAAGTGTTGAATTAGCGGTTACCGCGACAAATGCCAGCGAAGCTTCGGCGTTGGTGGCAACGACCATCGACCCCCGCACGCGGGTCATTATGTTCGAAACAGACCCCTTACCGCAGCCCTACAAACGCCGCTTATTGGCGGTATTTGTAGGAAATGCACGGGTACTCGATGTGCGCGATACCGGTCGCACTACCCAATATGGGGTCATCGTTCCACCCGTGGTCAATATCGCAGGTGAGACGATTCGGGTGGTGTCATTACCCGATGACAAAGCGACTCCACCTCCCCTCGCAGTCGCCAAGATTCAGGTGACAAATGCGATTGTCTATCGCTGGAGCAAAGCGACATCACAAGTTCACATCTATGGCACCGGCGGCGGCTGGTGGAGCGTCACTGGCCGAATTTTGATGCAACATCCTGACAAAAAACCTTTTAATGCCACGATTGCCGTCGGCGATACTACGCTCGCGACACTCCCACCCGAGCCGTCGGGATTCCGCCAATATCGCATGTTAGTACCCCCTCGCGCCATCCAAAACGGCGACCTCACAGTGTCAATCAATAGCGACACGTGGGGTGGCAACAACCAAGATGTGCGGGTACTGGGGGTGGCGATGGCGGCCATTAATGCCCAACCACTGAGTAGTGATTGGTGGAATGTAGCACCATCGTTGCGTTTAGCCAGCATGATTATCTTGGCCGTGATAGCGGCGATTTCGGCCATGTTACTTGGATTTTCGGGTATAGGGGTGGGCGTGGCGGTGGCGAGCGGATTTGGAGCAGCATTGGGATTGGACCATACCTACCTCGCCATGTGGTACCCACAACTAATCATACTCATGGGCTTTTCGGTATTTATCATC
Source organism: Roseiflexaceae bacterium UBA965 (assembly GCA_002292925.1). GTDB lineage: Bacteria > Chloroflexota > Chloroflexia > Chloroflexales > Roseiflexaceae > UBA965. The sequence continues at coordinate 5,880 of DBCF01000124.1, forward strand.
CCATTAATGCAAAAAATCATCATGTGGTGTGAAGGCGACTATCCGTTTAGTCCCAACGTACGTAATATTTTAATCGGGTTAATGATTGTGACGGTATGGGTCAAAGGTGGTGGGATTTTGTATCCCATCATGCGCCCCATCGATATTAGTTGGCACATGGACAAAGTGCGCGAAATGCTCAATACCGGTGATATCGCCAAATTCTATCAACCCGGCGGGTTTTCGGAATCAGTTATGCCCATTACCGAATGGGGCGAAAACCGTCCGATGATTCCCTATTCGCCCTTTTATCATTTATCAGCTATGGCGTTTGCCATATTCCCTTGGGAAATGGAAAAAACGGCCACCATCCTCAACGCCTTTTGTGATGCCACGCGGATTGTCATGATTGGGTTAATCGTGCGCCAAAGTGGTTTATCAAATCGCATCGCCTTGTTGGCAGGGTTGCTCTATACGGTCAGCCCAGTGACATTCTTGCTCCATTCATGGGGCAATGCACCTACCACGATTGGGTTGTGGTGGACACTCATGAGCACCGTCGCCATGCTTGTCATCGGCCGGAGCATCAATAATCGCAAATTATTTGCGTTGCTATTACTCATCAACACGGCGACGATGTTGATATACACCGTCACAGCCGTATTCCATGTATTGTTTATTACGTTGCTTGCTGGTCTCTTGTGGATT
>DBCF01000017.1:0-11831 GCA_002292925.1 Roseiflexaceae bacterium UBA965
CTCGGCTTGGCACGCCAAACCCACATGGCTTTTTTGAGTGACCCCGATTGGCCCGAACACAGCCTGCAACTCTTTTGGGGCGCTGCCACGATGCTGGCACCCGATGCCTTGCTCCACTGGGGATTTTGTGAGTGGGGCTTTGCCGACCACCCCCAACAAACCTTTAATCCTCAGAGTGCAGCCCTGACTGTTAGTCAGCTCGACTATTACACCCGGATTGGCATGTTGCGCCGCTTTGGTTTTTCGCAAGGCTTGCCCACCTTGTTGCCGTGGGTAGCAGACCGCTATACCCAGCATATTACTGATTACAAAAACACTATCCGGCGCTTCGTGAAGTATGGGGTGTTACACCTCCAGACCAATCAACCGCGCCGTGACGGGACGCTCGACCGCTATGCGGCCTTCCAATATGTGCTCGCAGATAGTGCCGAATCACTCCTAGCCGTCTTTCGCTTGCCAGGTGCCAAACCCCGCCGCGTGATTCCGGTGACCGCCATCCAGCCAGAGCTTCAGTATCAATTGACGTGGCTCGGCGATAATCGCGTACAAATCATGGCAGGGGCTGACCTCGTCAATGGCTTGAACTGCGATGATTTGCCCGAACCTGGTGCGGTCATGATTCTAATCCGCGCTATTCGCCCTGCTTGACACCTGTATATCCTATGGTATACTCAACCTATAATATTTATTGAAACGTTTTCACATATGTGAAAATAAGAAATACCGGATAACAGCGAGGTTATCGAATGGTACAAAAGAGTGGCACAATTGACGCACGCCGCCTAGGTAAACGTGAACGACGCGAAGCAATGCATGCGTATGTATTCATGTCGCCGGTAATCATCGGGTTATTGGTGTTTACGTTGGGTCCCATCATTGTGTCGTTATTTTTGAGCTTTTCAAATTACAATTTACTCAACGACCCGAAGTGGATTGGTGTCGACAACTACGTCAAGATGTACGGCGAGCGTTTGTTTTGGCAGTCGTTGCGAGTAAGTGCAATCTACTCGATTGTGAGTGTCCCATTAGGGATGACGATTGCGTTGTTTTTGGCGTTGCTACTCAATCGCACCATGCGTGGTATTTACACATTACGCGCCATTTACTATTTGCCAACGGTAATCTCAGGTGTAGGTGTGGCAATGTTATGGCGCTGGATTTTCAATGGACAGTATGGGGTAATCAACACGTTATTGCGTAACGTCGGTGTCAAGGGACCCAATTGGTTACTCGATGAAAACTACGCACTCATTGCCCTCATCATCACGAGTGTGTGGGGAGTAGGTGGGACGATGTTGATTTTTTTGGCCGGTTTGCAGGGCATCCCCGTAGAAATCAACGAAGCCGCCGAAATCGACGGTGCTGGCAAGTGGGGGCAGTTTCGGTATATCACGTTACCGATGATTTCACATGTGACGTTCTTCAACTTGGTATTGGGTATTATCGGGGCGTTGCAGGTCTTTACGGACGCCTACGTGATTACCAACGGTGGCCCCAATAATGCGACGTTGTTTATTGCGGTATATCTATACCGACATGCATTTCAGTTTTTGAATTTCGGTTATGCAGCCGCATTGGCATGGGTGCTCTTCATCATTGTCATGGTACTCACGCTTTTGGTATTTCGATCATCACCGCTGTGGGTCTTTTATGAGCAAGAACGGCAGGAGAAGTGATGATGACAGCGATTGCTCGATTGTTCCGCACCCGGACTGGCCAAGAACGACTCGGCAGTATTGCCACCATGGTGGTTTTGCTGATAGGGGCAGTCTTTATTTTGATTCCGTTTTTTTGGATGATTTCGACATCGCTCAAAAAAGCCGGAGATGTCTATATTGCTCCGCCGCAATGGATTCCTGCTGACCCACAGTGGGAAAACTATGTGACTGCAGTGACGCGCCTCAACTACGGTGTGCATGCCACCAATACTGCGATTATCGTGGTATTTGTGATGATTGGTACGTTGTTTTCGTCGTCGTTTGCGGCATACGGTTTTTCACGGTTACGTGCGCCAGGTCGCGATGCCATATTTATGGTGCTCCTCGGGACCATGATGTTGCCTGGGGCGGTGACGTTGGTGCCGACTTACCTGATGTTCAATAGTATTGGTTGGGTCAATACCTTTTTGCCGATGATTGTGCCAGCGTTTTTTGGTAATGCGTTCTTTGTTTTTTTGACCCGTCAATTTTACATAACAATCCCCAAAGAATTAGAAGAATCGGCGATGATGGATGGGGCAACGGTGTATCAGATTTGGTGGTACATCATGTTGCCACTGAGTGGACCGATTTTGGCAACCATCGCAGTATTTACTTTTGTGGGCACATATAACGACTTTTTCACACCATTGATATACATCAGTGACGAAAGCAAGCGCACTATTGCTGTGGCGTTGACCTACTTCCAAGGGTCACCACGCATCGGGCCGCAAATGCATCTATTGATGGCAGCAGTGACGATGTCGATTGTGCCTCCGATTCTGCTCTTCATCGCAGCCCAGCGCTATTTTGTGCGCGGTATCGTAATGACCGGTATCAAGGGTTAACTACCCAGGTACATAGATGATTTGCACTGTACGAAGGAGTGTGCAATGAGTAAGGAAGTGAACGAGCAACAGATGTCACGGCGCAGATTTTTGCGCGCCATGGCATTTGGTTCGGCCGCTATCGCTGCTGGAATGTTGGCTGCCTGTGGGACTACTACGCCATCTGCCGAAGCTCCTGCAGCGGGCGGGGACGCCCCGGCTACTGGTGAAGTAGCCAAGATCAAGGCCATGATGTGGAGCAATTCGCCAGTTCTTGACGAAAACTTCAAGAAGCGCGCGGATATCTTCAACGCAAAGTACGCGGGTAAGTACGAGGTCTCGATGGAGCTGTTGCCATGGGATCAGTACTGGCCCAAAGTCGATTTGGCGTATGCATCCAAAGAGCCAATCGATGTCTATTTCTGGGATGTGCAGGCATATGGGCACTACAAACAAGGTTTGGTCAAAAACGTGCAAGCCGATCTCGATGCGGTAGCTGATTTTGCCAACCCTGATTTGTACCCGCAAGAGCAGATGTCGGTGTGGAAGTTTGACGGTGCCAACATGTTTGCGGTGCCCGAGAATTTCCAGAGCATGGCCCTGTTTTACAACAAGGATCTGTTCGATGCAGCCGGCGTGGCTTACCCCGATGCCAACACGACTTGGGACGATATCTTGGTCATCGCCGAGAAGTTGAAGAAGGTCGAAGGCGAAGAAGTCACCCAGTGGGGCTTTGACGTTGGCGATTTGGCGGTGTGGTGGGGTTCGATTTCGTTGGCATGGGCACAGGGTGGTGGCTACTTCGACAAGGTCGTTGAGCCGACCAAGTTCACCTTTAGCTCACCCGAGGCCCAAAACGCCCTCAAGTGGATCCAAGACGTCATGTACGTATCAAAGTTGGCTCCCGATTCCGAGACGCGTTCGGTGGTCGGCCAAGAGACCGGCATTTTTGGTTCAGGCAAGGTTGCCATGTACCCGGGCGGGACGTGGATGATCTCGAGTAATCAGCAATTGTCGTTCAAGTGGGACATGGCACCGATGCCCAAGTGGGGCGATAACCGCGCTATGCCGTACTGGTTCGGTGGCTGGGTTATCCCCAAAGATGGCAAGCACACTGATGCCGCTACCGCATGGGCCATTTGGTGCGCCACCGAGTATCAACAGACGATGGCCGAGACCCGTGACTGGATTCCGATTCGCGCTGACGCCCGCAACTCGGCAGCCTTCCTTGATGGTATGCCGGCTGGCTTCAAAGATGTTTCGGCAGCCATTGGTAGTGCGCGCATCGGCGACGTGTATAGTGCTAAAGTCCAGCAAATCTTGGGCGAAGTAATTTCACCAACCCTTGATCAAGTCTGGAACAACAAGATTACACCTGCCGATGCCGGCAAAGAAATCGACGAGAAGGCGACTGCCATGTTGTCCGAAGGCTAAACGAGCCACTCCCGTCCCGTACCAGACCAGCTGCGGTTGGTGTGGTACGGGATATTTTGTAGAACAATCATCACGCACAAGCGAGGGATTATGCAGATTTTGCGCACCACTACCACCACCACGTTGCAGAGTGCCCATGTCACCGTAACGCTGACCCATACACAGCAGCAGATCCGTTTTGCGATGCAATCGCCACAGGCCGCGTTTGCGCCCTGCGAAGGAGTTTTGGGTGATATACAGTGCAATCACCGCGGCATTGACTGGCAATCACTGCATGTTGGTGAGCCGGTAGCGCATCCCGATGGTTCATACACGGTGGCGATTGTGGCAGATGCGGAAGGGCTCCGGCTCCAACTCACCATCCAACTCTATGCACAGCACGCCATGCTGCGTACGTGGGGGGTGTTGCAAAATCTCGGCACACAAGAGTGCACCGTGACCGATTGTGCAATCGTGCATCTGATATTCCCGCAAGCGCCGCTCTATCTGTTCCATGTCGACCAATTTAGTTGGGCATATCGGCGCGACTTTTTTAGTCAACACCAAAGCCAAATCTGGCCCGGCCGCACCCCCATCGAAATCCGCATGGGTTCGTACCCCTCACATTACGACGGCGCCACCAGCTGTGGTTGGTTTGCCATGCGCCCACCCCCCCACGACACCAATCCCCAGCACCCCAATCAGGGCAGCGGCGTAGTATGTGGTATCGAATTTAACGGCAAAAGCCGGGTTCATGCCTGGGCGACGCCTGACACCACCACGGTGCGCAACAGTATCGATACGTTGGCGCATCAGCTGGCGCCCGATGGCGTATTTGAAGTGCCGGGCATGTTTATCGGGGGCTATACGGGCGACTGGGATGAGGCCGGGTTTGTGACCCAACGCTTTGCTGAAGCCCACATCCACCCTGCATTGCCTGACCAACACTACCCGTGGGTACAGTACAATTCGTGGAAGTATGGCCAAGAAATCAACGAAGCCCAACAGCTCGCTGTGATCGATACCTGTCACGAATTGGGGATTGAAGTGGTAGTGATAGATTTGGGTTGGGCGCGTACTATTGGTGATTGGCATCCCAATTCCACCAAGTTTCCGCGTGGTCTGGCGCCATTGGCGGCCCGTGCCAAGCAATACGGCATGCGCTTTGGGGTGCATATTGCCATGGCACAATGTGCGCCTGATGCCCCGATTGCCCAAGCACACCCTGAGTGGTTGATCCACACCTACGACGATTATTTCGGGGCCGGGATTTTGTGCTTTGGGCATCAACCTTGTCGTGACTGGATTATCGCCCAGATTTCGCGCTTGATCGAAGTCGAAGGCATCGATTATATCATCCAAGACGGCGAAGACATGGTCAAATACTGCCCACGTAGCGACCATAGTCATGCCACGGGTGATAGCAACTATGCCAACTCGCAATATGGACTTGACGTGGTCATCGGTACGATTCGCGCCAAGTATCCGCATGTTGTGCTCGAAAACTGCGAAGATGGCGGTATGATGATGACCTACAAAATGGCGCAGCTCTATCACACCAGCATTACCGTCGACAACATTGCCACCTATGCCACCCGCCAAGGCATCTACGGGGCCTCGTATCCTTTTTCGCCACGCTATAGTGTGCGCTACATGGAAGATGACCCGACGCCCTATACCTTGCGCAGTGCGATTTTTGGCGGGCCGCTGATTTTCATGCAGCGCATCACTGATTGGAATGATGACCAACGCCTCGATGCCGTGCGGTCCATCAACGAATACAAACGCTACCGCACCCTGATTCGTGACGGCAAAGTCATCCACTTGCTGCCACCACGAGCCAATGTCAACAATCAAGGCTGGGGCTGGGACGCGATACAGTCGGTGTCTGTACCCGCACATCAGAGCGTGGTGATGGTCTATCGCGCCATGGCTGATACGCCGTCAAAGGTCATCTACCCTCGTGGCTTGCAGTCTGATGCCTGGTATCTGATTGAATGTGTCGATGCCCAGCAACAATGGCGCCGGCGCGGCAGCGATATCATGCGTTATGGGATTGCGGTGGCATTGCCTGAATTTGCCGCCGAAATCCTCACGCTCGCACGGATTGAAGCACACGACTAAAGGAGTGCAGATGAGCTATACCCGCATCGATGCCAATTACACCTGGCGTGGATTCCGTGCCGTAATCCTCGAAAACCGTTATCTGCGCGCCATGTTTTTGCCTGAGCTTGGCGGCAAAATGTGGTCGCTTTACGACAAAATCGCCGATTGCGAAGTGTTGTGGCACAACCCTCGGCTGCCCCCACGCCCAGCCCACTATGGCGCCGCCTACGACGATTGGTTCTGTGGGGGCTGGGATGAGCTCTTCCCCAACGACGCCCCCACCATGCTCAGCGGCGAACCCTACCCTGACCACGGTGAATGGTGGGCCATGCCGTTTGATGTGGACATCATCCAGACCGACAGCCACTGCGGTATCGTGCTCCGCCGTCGTGGAGTGGTGACTGATACTGCTGTGGTAAAAACAATTACGCTACATAACGACGAATCGCAACTGCGCATGCAGTATCAACTCACGAATCATAGTTATCAGCCCCTTGATTATCTGTGGAAGCTCCATCCTGCGCTGGCCATCACCCCCGATTGTCGCATCGACATGCCGGCACAGCGGGTGATTGTCGAAGATGGCTTTCGTGGTCGGATCGGTGCCGACGTGGCGCAATTCACCTGGCCACATGCCGGGGCCATCGATATGCGCCAAATCCCCGCGGTGACTGCCCAAAGTTGCGATTTTTATTATGGTCTCGACCTGCAGGCGGGCTGGTGTGCCTTGACCGATACCCGTCTACGGCGCGGATTTGGGTTGGCATTTGATGCCGAATTGTTTCGTTCGGTATGGGTGTTTGGTGCGTATGGTGGCTGGCGCGGCTTGTATACCACCATCCTTGAGCCGTGTACCGGCTACCCGTATCGCCTCGATGATGCGGTGGCGCAAGGGACGGCGAGTCGCTTGGCACCAGGGGTGCAACTCAGCACCGAATTGCGGGTGGTGTTGTATCAAAGCGCAACGGGCGTAACCCATATTAGTCGCGATGGTCAGGTAACGACGTATTAACGAAGGACGGACAACATGGGTGTGTCGCAAGTGGCAGTAATCACTGGGGCGGGGAGTGGGATTGGTCGGGCGACCGCCCATGAATTGGCGCAACGGGGCCATCGCATCGTGGTTGCCGATATCAATGCGGGTGCCGCCGAGGTCGTCGCCAACGAAATCATCCAGCTGGGCGGCCACGCCGTCGCGATTGGCGCCGATGTGTGCGTAGATGCTGATGCTATGGTAGCCAAGGCGATTGAGGCATTTGGGGTGATTGATATTTTGGTCAACAATGCCGGGATTTTTTATCCTGCCGATTTTTTGACTACCCCTTTTGCCGAATGGCAAAAAGCGGTGGACGTGATGTATTTTGGGGCGGTGCATTGTAGCCAAGCCGCGGCGCGGGCTATGGTGGCCCAGGGGCATGGTGGCCAAATCGTCAATGTGTCGTCGGTCAATGCATTTCTCGGGGCGCCGCTGTCGTCGCACTACAACACTGCCAAGGGGGCGATTGATCAATTGACGCGCTGTCTGGCGGTCGAACTGGCCCCCCACGGCATATTGGTCAACGGCGTGGCGCCAGGGTTTGTCGAAACGCCCATGGCGATTGTCGATGGCGTCAGCGAACATAGCACTGCCGAATTCCAACAGTTTTATGTGCAACGCCGGCGGATTCCTTTGGCACGCCCGGCAGAACCGAGCGAAATCGCCGTGGTGATTGCCTTCCTCGCCGAAGGCAGCGCGACCTATCTGACCGGTCATACCATCGTGGTTGACGGCGGCTTGTCAGTGACGTTTTAGCGACACGCGATAGCCGAGGATAATCGATAAGCTATTGGCTTGGGTGCGGATTAATTCGAGCAGCTGGATGCGGCGCTCGTCGGTAAATCTGATGTTTGGTACTGAGATGCTCATCCCGGCCACGATTTGCCCTTGGGCGTCGTAGACGGGGGCTGCCACACAACACAGCCCCGGCGTTGATTCCTCGTAATCAAGGGCGTAGCCGTTGTGGCGGGCAGTGGCGATGAGTGCCCGCAGCTCGCTAGGATTGGTGACGGTGTTGGGGGTGATAACGGGCAAAACAGTATCGTCGGGGATGCGAGTACACAGCTCTGCGTCGCTGAGATTGGCGAGCAGTACTTTGCCGACGCCGGTGGCATAGGCCGGGAAGCGTTTGCCTACCGCCGATACCATCCGAATGGTGTTGGTGCCCTCTTCTTTGGCGACGTAGAGCACTTCGTTGCCATCGAGTACCGCGAGGTGCACTGTTTCGTTGCACATCCGGGCCGTGGTGCGTACAATCTCCCAGCCATCACTCACCAGATTGGTGCTGGCGATATAGGCACTCCCCAGCTCAAACAACGCTGGTCCGAGTCGATAGGTGCGCTCGCGTAACCCTTCACGCAGATATCCGTGGACGACCATCGTGTTCAGCAAGGCGTGGGCACTGCTTTTGGGTAGCCCTAGCTCTGCACAAATCTGTGTCAATGATAGTCCGTCGGGGTGATTGACGAGGAGTCCAAAAATATCGAATACCCGTGCCGCCGATTTTACCACGTGTTGGGCTTGTTGCTCTGACATGTAAATTATTCAACTATATGAAACAGGTTCTTGTATACGAAAATACCACAGATTGTATTTTTTGTCAATCAAAACCGGTGCGACCACAATATGGTCGCACCGGTTTTATTCCATGGTTTTATGTAAAAAATTAAGGCTTTGGCGGTGGGGGCATCATTTGCGGTTGGAGCATGATACTGCGTGTGAGGGTGCCATCGCTGACGAGTACGGCGGGCAATTCACGCGAGGCATCAGAAATAGCCACCGTGATGCTTCCGGGGGCAGCTTGGCTGGCTGGGGTAATTGTATAATCACTTTCCGTCAAGGCGTACCCTGGGGTGATAGTCAGCGGTGTGGTGCTTGTTCCGGTGAGTGCCAACGTAAACGAACGGCCTGCGCCAGGCTTCGATCCAACCTGGATGTCCCACGAAGCAGATTGTTGGCGGGCAACCAACAAATAGCCGCCGATGGTTGGTCGGAAGTCGCCGTAATAGAGGTAGCGTGTGCCGTTGCTATGCAGCAGCACATCGGGATCATTGCCAGCCACTTGACTGTTTTGTTCGTTGCTCCATGTGAGACCATCGGCTGACGTGGCCGTCCAAATCGACTGATTGCGGGCAAAGTACATGGTGTAGCTACCGTCTTTTTCACGTAGTACAAAGGGATGTTCGGCCGAAACCGCCATAGCGCTGGGGGCGCTAATATCTGCCGCCCCAATGCGGGGGTCTGGTTCAACCTGCCACGTTAAGCCATCGGTACTGGTGGCGCTATAAATCGCATGGGCCATGGGGCCGGTACCGGGGATGGGGAGGTCACTAAAATAGGCCCGGTAGCCCGTGTCTGTGGCTACCACACTGACGCCACTCAATTTTGGGAGCACCGTGTCACGGCTGTTGATGCGCACGCCAGGCTCAACCGTGAATGTCAGACCATCATCGCTAATGGCACTGCCCACCCCGTCGCCTGTAATAAAGTAGAGGCGAATGCGTTTATCTGTCAGTACCACCGCCCGAGGCATGCCATTACCATCAGGTAAGCGCAAGCCTGCTTCGGCAGTGAATTGTAGCCCATCACTGCTAATGGCACTCATAATTCCTTTGTTTTGGGCAAAGAAGTAGAGGCGCACGCGGCCATCGGGTAATTCGATGGCGCTTTGGTCGGCGACGGGCTGGCCAGCATCGACCCCTACATCACTGGGTTGCAAGGTGACGCCATGATAATTCCAGACCGTCACGGGGAATGTCTGAGCTACAACCTGCATGGGAGCCTGATTGTCTGCTGGTGGAGGATTGCCGCCATCGACTGGTGGCGGTAACGGGGTGCCATTGGTAGGCGGGAGTGGTTGATTCCCGTCCACGGGGGGCAATTTGGGGTCAACCGTTGATTGTGGTTGCCCCATGGGATTGGGTTGATTGCCGACGGGCGCTGGCCCAGCACAGGCACCGATACTCAACACAGCAAGTATCAGCCCGGTTACAATTCGGATTTTTTGTGGCATACGCTTACTTCCACCACATATACAACAATGCGAATCCAACCAACATTGCGGGAATCATACAACAAAACAAGTAGTAATCGGGGATGTCCCAAAACATAATAGATCCTAGGAATAAGCATAAAGTACTATCGGTAGTATACCGGTAAATCGGGATAGTGATTATGGAATTGTGACAACGGTCTCAGGCGAGGGGTATTGCTTCCACGTAGTATGTGGCGCTATTAAAGTCACGGCATACAGCAAATGAATCGCCGGCATGCCAAAAAGATGATACCCTTGGTAGACGATATCACCACTCAAGAGTGATAGCAAAACGGGGTTTTGACTGATACCCGCCCATGCAACAGCAGTAACGGTAAGCAATGAATAGCCAATATAACTAAGTACTCGGGCGATCCGTGGGAATTGGCGGGAATCTTGGTTGATCCACGCCACGCCAAACAATACGTCCCAGATAAACCCAAATGCCACAAAGGCAACGCCGGCAAAGCCCAATACGGGACTCAACGGATTATTGAGAAAGCTAGTTTGTTGCATCAAAATACTCAATACCAGCACAATGATATAACGGGGCAACAGTAGCTGAATTGTTTGGTGGCGTATGATTTTTTGGAGCATAAACACCATAACCCCAATCATAATCAGATTGTCACTAAATATCGGTGGGAATATGACATTAATTAGCTTACACACAAAAATAATTACATTGCTGATGCAGATGCTAGCAAGCAATAAACTTGCTGTGTAGCGTTGTCGGCGCCACAAACGAATACTGATAACTATTAGTATGAGCGCGAGTATGCCCGTAAGCAGTGTTAAAACAGCGGTACTCCGGTCGCGAAAAAACGACCAAATTTGGGTGCTCAGACTTTGATTGTCGTTATTAACAATCATAGCTGTCCCAAATAGCACATTTACAAACGTTGGTAACAGTAACGGGACATTTGCTCCAATCACAATCCATACTGCCCATTTGGACAACAATTCATCGACACTTTGATGGTTTAGAGTTAGGGGTACCATGCGAGTCCCCCACCAAATCAGACCTATACTGCCACAATAAATGAGGGCGACGATGATACCATTTGTTGTTGGCATAGAATGGGTAGTGATTTGCCAAAGCCGAACTAGTGACAAACTGAGTGCGATACCGCACAGCAACGGGAAGTTGGTGTGCTGGACGGTATAGACACTCCATTGTCCAAAACCAATCGCCGCCCGGGCCATATTGATGCCAACATACAGCATCATGGGTATGACAATGATTTGTGTCGCAACCACCCAAAACGCTACGCCGGCAAACAACGTCGCAATCCCACTTGCGGTGTAAATGGAGTAGTAATGCCATTGGGGCACTGCAAACAGTAGCGTTTGACTAATAAAAAAAAGTACCCAGCCACCGATTGAACCGAGACTTTTCCGCCACATCAAAATGCCGAGATTTATCAGCAACAATCCGAGTAATCCGATACACACTGTGATGTTCACTGTCGCCATGGGTGTTAGCCAGAGCAACGCCAATCCACCGTAGGTGATGGCAAGAGCCAAACGGATTCCCCAATGGAGCATGCTCAGCGCACTAAAGAGCAACGACCAGGCCAAACTCAACCCCACGAGGATGCCGCCGATGGCCTGGAGCGGCACCAATGTTCCGTAGCCTTGGGCATCTATTGGTAACACAATCAAGGTGAAATAGTGGCGGATCTGGTTGCTCGTGAGCATCACTCCCACGCCAATGG
>DBCF01000017.1:11885-20357 GCA_002292925.1 Roseiflexaceae bacterium UBA965
TGATGCGGAGCCGATTGGTGCGGATATCGCTGACGATGGTGTCGTTGATGGCGGTTGTACTAAACGTCAAAAACTGTTTCAACAACGATATAGAGGCGTCAATAAACGTGTGCACGATGCGCTCCCTCTATTGAGTGATATTAACCGCAATCGCATGCAAACTACTCACCACATACAATGTGTCGTCTGCGAGGAGTAACCGCCGAGGCCTGCCCAAATTCGACTCAACGGCATAGTTGATGGGGAGATCACGAATCCACCGAGTTACCTGACCGTTGCCCACAGCAAATTCGAGTAACCGTCCATCCATAAACAACAGATAGCCATGTGTGGCGGTAATCACTGGCACCTCTGCCAAGGCGGTGGTGAGAGGGATTTGCCAGATGATTTGCTGGGTTTGCGGGTTTAGTGCGCGAATATCGCTAGATGTAGTTGCAACTAAATTTGGCGAATTGGGCACGGCGTGGAGCGAGTCAAAGGCTGACTGCCAGTCGCTTTGGTTATTTAGTTGCCCAGTTGATTGTGCGAGGCAATCAATCTTGGTACTGGTAGTGTGTGACACAACCCCACAAATTTCGGTATCACGGAGGGTCAGGTGTTGGAGCACTTCAGGTTGTTGCCATTGTAATGTCCCATCGGTAATGGCATATGATTCGACACCAGCAACGAAGACATGCTGGTCATCAAACACAATATCGTCGGCATACGTGAGCGCATGCGTGGTTTGTTCCCACAGCACCCGACCATCTACGCGGTCAATAGCGCGCAAATGACCGTTGATTAATTCGTCTTGAAAAAAATGGAGCACCATGCTGGGGTATGGGATGATGAAATGTAAAAATGCCCCGGGGGTAGCGATTTGCCATTGAGGTTGCCCCTGCAAATTATAGGCGTTGAGGCTGTTGGTATCAGCTATATAGAAATAATTTACATCGGTGGCAAAGGCTAGGGGCATTGTTGATGTCATGCCAATTTGTTGTCGGTCGATGATGTCCCCACTCGTTGGGGCGAAGCGTGACATAGTGCGGTCAATATGGAGGGTGACTAATTGATTATTGGAATCAAGCGTGCGTTGTGTGAATGATTGGCTATTAATTGGCGGCTTTGTGACAATCTGATACCAGCGTTGTACCAATGGTGTGATGACTGGTGGTGGCTGGAGTGCAATGATTTGTCCTTTGGTGCTTGCCCATACGATAGTAGTAGCGGTAATGATGGGCATGGTGCGTAAGTCGATTTGGTGTGCGTTGCTGTCGCTAATGGTATCGAGTGAGCGAATGTCCCACATGGCTTGTGTTTGCCCTTGGGTGGTGTAGAGTTTGATACGATCACGGGTCGTTATCAATAAACCAGCGTCACTAAAGCGGGGTGGTGCATTGCTGGTGACTGCGATCCGATGCATAATCTCACCACGCTGACTATCAATCAATATGACATCATTGCTGGTGGCGACTGCGAGTGTTGCCCCATGATTGGTGATTGGCCAATCACCGTTGGCCAGCACGGCGAGCTGCCATTGTAGCTGCCCGGTGCTCAGCTGGTAGGCACTCACCGTGCCGTCAAACGCTACGGTGTAGACGGCGTTTTGGTCGAGTACGAGGTCGGCAACAATCGTTTGGTCGCTTCCTGTTTGCCAGCGTTGTTGGCCTGTTAGTGTATATGCGGTGAGCACTCCTGTTTGGCTGGCGACGATGATTTGCTTGTTGTGGGGGTCATAGACCGGTGTTGCCGACACATAATTAGCACTATCGACGTGCCAGATTTCGTGGCCATCATTGGCATCGAGGAGACTCACCCGCCCGCCACTATCAGCAAATACAATCCCTGCTGGTGTTGGGCACGGATCTGCAACTGCGGCATTGGCGAGTGACTGCTCCCAGCGCATTAACCCTGTCTCGTTAATAGCAACCGCCATTTTGTGCGTCGTCCCAAACACTATCCCGCCGTGGTACGGATTATACGTGGGATTACTATAGGCTTCGCCTGCGACTGCATAGCGCCATGCTTCGTGACCATCGCGCATATCCATTGCCATCACATAGCCACCGGTCATGGCGATGATGACTTGGTTGGGGGTTGCGCTGTAGCTGGGATTACCAATCAAGCTCTCACCAATATTGATGGGTTGCAATTTACCGAGACGGGTGTGTTGCCAATCGCTGATTGTGCGTGGCTGGGTGTTGGTCGGTGTAGTTGCTTCTGTGTTGAGTGGTGTATCGCCTGCGATGCGGGTAAACAAGTGTTGCGATGGACTGCCCCGTTGTTGTTTAGTTAAGTTGTCATAACAAAAAACTTCTTGCCATGTGCGCCATTGTGGTGTAGCAATAGTGGTGACTTGACAATCCCCTTCGTACCCTAGCGTGCCGCTCACGACTCCAATTTGCGTATTATCGGTGTGCTGCCAAGTATGTGGGGTACGGTTGTTGGGGCGTATCAATAGCGCAGGTTGCACTGAAGTAGCTTTGGTCGCGTCGACGATACCTATCAAATAGTCGCCATCGGCGTGGCGTACGTAATATTCTTGGGTTACGCTAATCGTGTTGGCTTGTTTTTGGCGGCGGGTAATCATAAATATCCGCCCTTGTTTTACAATTTGGCTATTGATGTAAAAGCTGTGGGGCATCATATTGCCCATGCGAAAGAGCGGCACTGGCTCGATTTGCCATTGCTCACGATCATTGCCATAGGCAAACAATATGCTGTGTGCGCTATCGATAGGCAGGAGCTTATCTAATTGCTGGTATGGACGAATTGGTACATATGGCATAAACAGGGCTACTACCGCACCAATAACCAGCACAAAGATGCCTATGATTGCAAAAATGTCACGGATACGATTCATCATGTGACCATCGGTAAGATAGAAAAACACCGGCACAACTGTGGTTGTGCCGGTATCTCGACAATTACTAAATGTTTAGTACGCGCACGATGATATTCAAGATGACGATGACGACGAGTGGTGAAAAATCGATGTTGTTGAAGGTTACTTTGTCACGAATGGGGGCGAGGACGGGCTCAGTAATCTGCTTGAGGGCAGTATTGAGACTGTTGGTGTTGTATTTGTCGACCCACTGCATGATAAAACGAATGAACAACGCGATTTCATACAACCAGATAATTGTACTGATAATTCCCAGCATGTGCATGCTCCTTTACGATGTGCATCTAATGATAGTAGTATTGTTACCGCGCATTAGAAACTAAAAATACTTGTGAGAACACCGGCAACGATGCTTAAGATGACACTGACGACGAGTGGTGACAAATCGATGTGGTTGAATGTCACTTTGTCACGAATGGGCGCAAGGACCGGTTCAGTGATTGGTATGAGTGTTCCATTCACAATTTTAAGTGTGGCAATGATACTTTTGAATACGGGATGCACGCTGTTGATGTCGATGGTGTCGATCCACTGCATGATAAAACGAATAAACAACATTAATTGATACACCTGAATGATTGTTGCGATGATCATCATAATGAACGTACCCCTTTACGATATTCGGCTTTCGGTGGTTGTATCGACGATGTCCATCATAACACACAGCAGGTGATTAATCGGGACAGAGATACCACAAGTATGGGCATAGCGCACCACTGCGCCATTAATGGTAGCGATTTCACTGGGACTGCCACGCAACACATCTTGTAATGTCGAAGACCGATTGGCAGCGGTGGCTGTCGCCACAGCGAGTACGTGGGTAAGCGGGTCGCTGTATGGGAGCGTAATCCCAAGCGCACCTGCTACCGCGACTGCTTCATTGACTGCTTGGGTCAACAACGCACGAGCGCCGGCATGACTCGCGACCATTCCATTCGGTATGCGCAAAATCCCCGTGAGGGCATTTATGCCGACGTTGACAACCAACTTGCCCCACACCAAACTGTCCAAATCAGCACTAGCATGCGCCGGTAGCCCCCCCTCAGTAAACGCCGCACTCAATTGCTGAATCATGGCTGGTGCGCGGGTGGTGGCAAACACCGTATCACCCATGCCAGCATGGCGCACGTGCCCGGGGCCGACTAATGTTGCGCCCAGCGACGTGACGCCGCGAGTAACCCGTGCGTCGCCGAGTGTTTCGGCCAACACGTCGGCGCCGCCAATACCGTTTTGGAGCGTCACACAGATGCCGTGGGGGGCGAGGGCGTGGGCTGCTTGTTGGGCAGCCCACGTGGTCTGGTGATATTTCACCAGTACCAGCGCCACATCGGCACCACCCACGGTGTGGGCATCAGTGGTGGCATGGGGGTGACAAGTGGTGGTGAGGCCGTCACGTTCGCGGCGTAGCCCCTGTTGGTTGATGGTGTCGACTTGCGTCTGCCAGCCATCAACCAACCACACCTCGTGGTGGGGTGCGAGGTATGAGGCCAGCAGGCACCCCATTGCGCCAGCGCCAATAATCGCTATTTTCACGCGCCGGCCTCGAGGCGGCGCAACAACTCGGCATCAATCGGGAAGCTGTTTTCGGCACCGGGGAATTGGCCATTGAGCACATCTTGGTGGTATTGTTGCATGCCGTTTTGGATGAGCTGGCCTGCTTCGGCATAGCGTTTGCCAAAGGGCAACCCAAAGCCGGGGAACATGCCAAACATTTCGTGGGTGACCAACACTTGCCCGTCACAGCCAATCCCCGCGCCAATCCCAATGGTGGGGACTTTGAGTCGTGACGTGATGTAGGCTGCCAAATCTGCCGGCACGGCTTCCATCAACACACACCAGCATCCTGCGGCTTCCATCGCCAAGGCATCATCCAAAATCCGTTTGGCGGCGGCGTAGTTTTGGCCACCGATGACGTTGATGCCGCCGAGGCTGGCTGCGGTTTGGGGTGTCAAGCCAATATGGGCGATAACGGCAATCCCGGCATCGACGATGGCTTTGGCGGTGGGGGCTTGCTTGCTGGTGCCTTCCAATTTGACACAATCCATGCCTGCTTCTTTGATGAGGCGGCCGGCGTTGCGGATGGCTTCGCTGATGTCGGCTTGATAGGCCATAAAGGGCATATCACCGACCAACAAACAGGTTTTGGCGGTGCGACCGACTGCTTTGCAATGGTGCACCATTTCGTCCATGGTGACGGGTGAGGTGCCACTATACCCGAGCATGACCATGCCCAACGAATCGCCGACTAGGATCATTTCGACCCCAGAATCATCGACGAGACGGGTAAACGGTGCGTCATAGGCGGTGAGCATGGCAAATTTGCGTTGCCCTTTGAGCGATTGAATAAACGGGATGGTTACCTTGGCCATGAGTGACTCCTTTGTCAATACACCGGGAATTTCACGCGGTGTTTGGTTTATTCTACGGCAATTATGCAGGGTGTTGGTATGTCTGCAAAAAATGTAAGGCGGCATGTACATAGACCGCCGCGGCCTGCTCGACTTCCGCCACAAGCACGTATTCGTTGGGCTGATGGGGGATGCGTTTGCCACCAGGCCCATAGACTACCACTGGCACTCCCGCATCACGGGTAATAATCGTGCCATCGGTTGATCCGGGTACCCCGCCGAACGGTGCCTCTTGCTGGTAGACGGTGCGATGCCCATGCTGAAGCGATTGCACTAACGGGTGATCGGCGGCGATTTCGGTCGACGGGCGGTCATCGATGATACTCACCGCAAACCGAAAGGCACTGTCGAATTGCTGCACTTCGTGCAGCAATTCCTCGACCCGCGCCACAATCGCCGGGTGTGATACACCCGGGATGGTGCGGATGTCGAGGTAGGCGTCACAGCTGTCGGGCAATACATTGATTTGGCTGGCTTCGCCGCTAATCGGGGCCCGGGCCACGGTGGGACTGAGGTAGATTTTGCCCAGCAACGGGTGTTCGCCGTGGGCCGCCCGTAATTCGGTTTGGATGGCGAGGACGCGGTGCAACAAATGAATCATGCCAGTGAGGGCATTGACCCCTTCTTCGGGCATGGCGCCGTGGGCGACCCGCCCAAACGACTCGAGTTTGAGCCGCAGTGCCCCTTTTTGGGCAATACAGACTTCATGCTCTTCGGGCTCACAGATAATCGCTCCGGCGGCACCCGTGGCATGACCACGGGCGACGATATCTTTGATGCCAATCATCAATCCTTCCTCGTCCACGGGGATGAGCAAGCGGATGGTACCGGCAAATTGGGCACCAGCCAGTTGGATGGCCCGCACCGCATACAGCATCGCCGCCACGCCCCCTTTCATGTCGGCAGTACCCCTGCCATACATGCGGCCATCGACAATCGTGGCGCCAAAGGGATCGTATGTCCAGGCACTCCTATCGCCCGGCGTGACCACATCGGTATGTCCTTCAAACAACAGCAATGGTCCTGCACCGGCAGTACCGCGTAACTCGGCGACGATATTGGGCCGCCCAGGAGCGACTTCCCAGCGTTGGGGTTGTAAGCCCCATTCGTCGAGTAGGTCGTAGATGAGGGTGGCAGCGGCAGTTTCGTTGGCGCTGGCGACTCCTGGCAAGTAGACACTGGGGGTTTGTACGAGGGTGGTGAGAAAGGCAATCATGCCGGCATTGTCGAGGTGTGCCAACGCTTGTGTGGTAGTATCTGTCATCAGTTATATTCCCATTGTCCGGCCAATATAGGCTCCCAAAATCCCAAACAACAATACAATCACCCCCGCAATGACATCACGGGTGGTTGCATGCATGGTGCGGCGCTTGGTGCGCCCTTCGCCGCCGCGATAACAGCGGGCATTCATGGCGACAATCAAAATCTCGGCGCGACTAAGGGCATTCACAAACAAAGGAATCAACACCGGTACCAACTTGCGCGTGCGGGCGATGACCCCGCCTTGATCAAACCGCACCCCGCGGGCGATTTGGGCGCGCATCAGGCGCTCGAGTTCGGTAATCAACAACGGCACAAATTTGAGCGCAATTGTCATCGTCATCACAAATTCGTTGACGGGGAATTTGAGTTTTTTGAGTGGATCCATCATGATTTCGGCACCATCAGACAAATCTATCATGGTGGTGGTAAACATCAACGTGTTGATTGAATGATAGAGTACAATCACCCGACTCAGGGTGAAAATTCCACCGAGGATGCCTTCGTACGACACCGACAAAATCCACCATTGCCAGTAATAGTGCATTTCGACGCCAGGCAAAGCCTGATAAAACAAAATTTGGAACGGCACAAAAAAGAGCATGGTGCGAAACAACAAGCGGTAGCCCCGCAACGTGTAGCCAATCGGAATGCGGGTGGCTAGCTGCACAATAATCGCGAGTGCAAATAACGGTGCAATACTGATGAGCCCACGGGTCATAAAGGCACACACCATAATCACTGTCGCACAAATCATTTTGGTGCGTGGGTCGAGGTTGTGCACCGCCGACCGGATGTCGATGTATTGGCCAAACGTCACATTTCGAGAAAACTCAAGCGACATGCGTGCCTCCTTGGGTGGTGCCGTAGCATCGCACAATTACATCGCGTAGCTCATCCACATGCAACAAATTGGTGGGCATGTCGCTGATGTGTTGGCGAAGCACACGGGCAATTTCGGCTGTTTCACTCAATTCCAAGCCAATCCCATGCAACATGTCGGCGTCATTGAGTAATTCACGCAACGTGCCTTGGTCGACAACCCGCCCCTCGTGCATCACGATGGCACGGTCGGCTAATTCGGCCAGCTCATCGATGGTATTGCCCACGAGGATGACGGTCAAGTTGCGCTCTTTGGTCAAGCGGGCAATCAAATTAGCCAGCTCGGTGCGCCCGCGCGGGTCGAGCCCTGCCACCGGCTCATCAAGGATGAGTATCTCGGGTTGGCTGGCGAGTACGCCGGCAATCGCCACCCGCCGCTTTTGACCCCCACTCAAGGCATAGACATACCGCAAACGGAAGGTCTGGTAATCGAGTCCTACTGCAGTCAGACATTCTTCGACAATCGCCCGCGATTGTTCGGGAGGGAGTCCGCGCCGGCGTGGCGAAAAAGAGACATCTTTGCCGACGGTTTCTTCAAATAATTGCGTTTCGGGTTGTTGAAACACGATGCCGATGCGGTCACGCAACGCCCCAATATCATACCCTTTAGCAAATATTTCTTTGCTATCAACGGTTATCGTCCCTTGTTGGGGTTTGCGGAGCCCATTGATACATTCAATCAAGGTGCTTTTGCCTGCCTGGGTGCCTCCCAAGAGCGCCACAATTTCGCCTTTGCCTATCTGACAGGTCGCACCACTCAGTCCCACACTGGCCATCGGTGTCCCTTGCATATAGGTGAAATGCACGTTGTCGATGGCAATGACTGTATCGTGGGGGCGCTGAGGCGGTTGGTCGGCGTGGTGAAGTGGCTTCGTTACCCCGATGTCTTGGCGTGGCAGTGGTACCAACGCATCACGAAGCTGTGTTGGAGTCAAGATTGGTTGTGGGATGGTAATGCCGTGGTGCATCAGTTGCGCCCCGAGCCGCGTCACCAGCGGCACATCGAGTCCTACCTGGCGGAGCTCATCGGCCCGCAAA
>DBCF01000096.1 GCA_002292925.1 Roseiflexaceae bacterium UBA965
GTTCTTTGCCGGCCAGATCAATGGCACCACCGGCTACGAAGAAGCCGCTGCCCAAGGCATCATGGCTGGCATCAATGCGGCTCAAGCCGTGGCCGGTCAGCCCAGCGTGATTTTGCAACGCGACGAAGCCTATATCGGCGTACTGATTGACGATTTGGTCACTCGCGACATCCACGAACCCTACCGCATGTTTACCTCGCGCGCCGAGCATCGCCTGCTCCTCCGCACCGACAACGCTGACCTGCGCTTGACGCCCACTGCGGGTGCGCTCGGACTTGTACCCGATCGACGGGTTGCGGCAGTCGCCGAACGTCAAGCGTTGGTGACACAGCATGCCGAAGCATTACGCCAGCGCCGGGTCTTCCCATCGGTCATCACCAATCAGGCACTTGTGACTGCAGGGCTCGAACCGCTGTCACACGAAGGCACCGCCGCCGAAATATTGGCCCGCCCCACCAGTCGTTACCAGCAACTCCAACAAGCACTCGAATTAGCCAACTTGCCTGAGAGCGTGGTTGAAACCCTCGAAATCGAAATCAAATACGGCGGCTATCTGGTCAAACAACAACGCCAAGTTGCCCGCGTGCAGCGCATGGAGCGCCTCATCATCCCCGCTGACCTGCCCATGACGCACCTCAGTGGCATGCGCAACGAAGCCCGCCAAGTGTTGCAACGGGCTCAACCCGCCACGATTGGGCAGGCCTCTCGTCTGGCCGGCATGACTCCTGCTGATATTTCGTTGCTGATTTTGGCTATCGAAAAACACCACACCGTGCCAAACGACACGGTGTGATGCAAAAAACAGATTGAGTACCGTAATTATTCGCTACGTTGTACCAACATCACCACGGGTGACATGCCACCAACCCGCACTTGGAATTGGTCGCCGATGGTCAAACCCGGTACGTCATGCACGCTGTCTTGGAGCAGGCGAATCTCGTGACTAATCAGCACCATGCGCCCCCGTGGTGACAACAACCGAGCCGCCTCGCGGATAATCGCCGGGTAGAGGGTCAGATTGTTGGCATGGGTGCCTATCAATTGCCCAAACGGTAAATCGGCCATGATAAGATCAATACTGCCATCGGCTAGTGGCACCGATGTAGCATCCCAATCATGGATTGTCGCTAAATCCATCACATTGGCGGCAATCATGTTGGCACGGGTACAATCTAGCGCCACCAGACTGGTGTCACAGCCCCACGCTTGTTGGGCGGCGCCAAGCCGCAAGCGCTCAATCAACAATGTCCCCGATCCACAGGCCAAATTCAAAATCGTGTCGTCGGCATACACACCAGCGAGGCGCACCATACTGGCAGCCACAGCGGCATTTAAGGCGCCCGGGTAGTTGCTTACCCGCCACGCCCGCGTCCCCAATGGGCGGGGGGTGAGGCGCAACAACACGTCCCAGCCCGTCGGGCTGGGGCGAATACGCACTTGCAAATCGCCTTCGCTGGGCACCACGCGTAATTTGAGTCGCTCAGCCAGGGTGGTGGCGATGCGTTGCATGACGGCAGATTCGGCACCGGCAGCGGCTAATTCGAGGGTAGCAAACTCATGCTCAGCGGTGATTTGTTGCCCCAGTGCCACGATTTGGTCCCAATATTGTTGGCCAAGCAAGGCTTTGGGGCGGGGTACGGCAAACGACAAACACAAAAACGCCGCTTGGGCACAATAAATGCGCGGCGCTAAATTCCACGGGTTACGCATCACCAACTGTACGCTTTGATCAATGATGGTATAACCCAATTGGCGCATGGCCAATTCATCACCCAAGGCGGGGAGCAACCCAGGCCAGGTGGTTAGTTCTACGGTATATGTCATACCACTATTGTACAACGTTCATTCATGTATGTGCACCGTACGTTGATTGATTTAGCGCACATTCATCTCATACGGACACCAATTAGTGCTGCCATGACCATCGTAGCCCCCCAGTGCGGATACGCATGTCGGTGTAGCGAAGGAACAGAATAATGCTACAATATTGGCAATTCCACTACCAGAAAGGGCTTTGCAATGACGCACGCCACCCCCAATGTCATCGTCGGTTTCCGTGATTCGAGTGACCTGCTCGCCGATCCTGCGGCTTTGCAGGCCCGGGCGGCCAGCGATGGCTATCTTTTTTTCAAGCAACTGCTCCCCAAAGCCGACGTGCAAGCGCTGCGCAACGAATTACTCGATGTGGTGGCGATTCGGGGCTGGCTCGACCCACAGACGCCCCGCGACGCCGCCCTCGTCAATGCCACTGCCGTCCACGACCTCGAGTCGTGGGGTGGCACCGGAATCACCGAAGAAGCCTATCGCGATTTACAAACCCGCGAATTGTTTCAGCGCTTCCAGCATCACCCCCGCCTCATCCAACTCTACCAAACCTTGTTTGACAGCGCCGTATTGCCCCACCCCCGCACCATAGCACGGGTGATGGTGCCCTGCCCGTCGTTTCGCCCCACCCCCATGCACCAAGACTTCATCCACATCCAAGGCACCAAACAGGTCTGGACCTGCTGGTTGCCCGTCGGCGATGTGCCCCGTACCCTCGGCGGCTTAACCGTGCTCCATGGTTCACACAACTTGGGAGTCCTCACGGTGCGCAGTGCCGAAGGGGCCGGCAACCTCGAAACCAACTTGTGCGACACCGATTTGCCGTGGATCGAACACGACTACGAAATGGGCGACGTGCTGACCTTCCATAGTTGCTTGCTCCACAAATCGCTGCCCAACCAGATCCCCGAGGTGGTGCGCTTGTCGTGCGATTACCGCTTCCAACCCGCCAGTCAAGACATCGAAGAAAAATCACTCGTGCCCCATATGCGGGTCGCCACATGGGACGAACTCTACGCCGATTGGCCTGAAACCCCACTCAAGTACTACTGGCAACAACAACAACTGCGCTTGTCGCCATGGGATGAATCGCTCCACTGGCAAAAAGAGCGCATCTGTGACTAAACAGACTCTCGCCAACCACATCGCCCAGATGCCCATCTACGACACCCACGAGCATCTGATTACGCCGGCGGAGTACGTGGCGAGTGCGCCCGACATCATCGCAGCGCTGTTTGGGCTCAACGCCTACATCCAACACGACTTGATTAGTGCGGGCTGTAGCTACACCACCCTGGCAGCCTTCCTTGACCCCGCCAACCCCGACATCGCCGCCCGCTGGCACCTGATTGCCCCCTACTGGGCCGATTGCCAGCACACCGGCTATGCCGAGGCGGTGCGCTTATCGGCCAGCATCTTGTATAGCATCGATACCCTCAGTGCCGCGGCGCTGGTGGCGGCTCAACCGCGCCAGCAGGCCTATACCCAGCCCGGGCAGTATCAATACCTGCTCGAACAGGTGGCAAATTTGGCCACCATCCAGATTGATGCATTTACGTGGGAAGCACCGGCGGGGGCTGGTGACAGCCGTGTCTATCAGTACGACATCAACGTCTGCAACATGGTCAACGGCTCGATTGATTTCGTCGAGTTAGCGACCGACGTGGGCTTTGCCATCACCAATTTGGCCGATTATGCCCGCGCCATCCAGCACGTCATCACCTACAACGCCCCCCAAGCCTGCGCCATCAAAACCCAACACGCCTACAACCGCACCTTGGCGTGGCAATTGCCTGATGAGGCTGCTGTTGTGTCTGTTTTTGAGAAAAAAATGCGTGGGGCGCACCTGGGTGAATTGGAAGCGTGTAGGATTGGTGATTGGGCGCTCGACCAGGTTGCCCGCCATGCGGCCACCCTGAAATTGCCTATCAAAATCCATACCGGGCATTTTGCCGGCAATCGCACCATGCCCATCGATTGGGTACGTCCAGGTCAATTGAGTGCGCTCATCAAACAGCATCCAGACACGACCTTTGTGCTGATGCACATCGGCTACCCCTACCAACACGAATTACTAAGCATGGCCAAGCATTACGCCAATGTGTATGTGGATTTGTGTTGGGCGTGGAGCATCAATCCCCGTGCTAGTAGCGAATTTGTACGGCAGTGGATTCATAGTGTGCCCATCAACAAACTCTTTGGCTTCGGCGGCGATGCGTTTTTGCCGACCCAGACGGTCGGCTTTGCGGCCCAAACCCGCCAATGGCTGACCCGCACCCTCAGTGCCGAAGTCGCTGAAGGCTATTTGAGCGAAGCAGAGGCCATACAGATCGCCCAACAACTATTACACGACAATCAACACCGCCTGTTTGGGCAGGGGTAACCACCAAAGGAGTCTTATATGTCACGTGTGGTCATTATCACGGGCGCAGGGTCGGGGATTGGCCAAGCCGCAGCCGTGCGGTTTGCCAGCATGGGGGATTGGGTGGTGGCGGCAGACATCAATGGCGCCAACGCCAGCGCCACCATCGCCATGTGTAGCGACAGTAACCACCTGGCCATCACCTGCGATGTAGGCGACGAACAGGCGGTCAATGCCATGGTTGACCAAGTCATCGCCCATTACGGCACCGTCGATGTATTGGTCAACAATACGGGGATTTTGCTGAGCAAGCCGTTGCACGAAACCAGCTTTGCCGAATGGAATCGCGTCATCACCGTCAATCTCAGTAGTATTTATCTGTGTAGTCATGCCGTACTGCCCCACATGCTCACCCAAGGGCGCGGCAGCATCATCAATTTGGCCTCACCCCATTCGTTTGCCACCACCACCAACATCGCCGCCTATGCGGCGTCAAAGGGGGGCGTGGTGTCGCTCACGCGCCAAATGGGGATGGACTATGGGCGCAAGGGGATTCGCACCAATTGTATCGTACCAGGCGCCATCGACACCCCCATGCTCCGGAGCGACATCGCCCACGGCGCCGGGGTCGAAGCCAGCCTGGCTGGCTGGGCCAAAGCCCAACCAATTGGGCGCGTGGGCCAACCCGACGACATCGCCAAAGTCATCACCTGGTTGGCGAGTGACGACGCTGGATTTGTGCTGGGGGCAGCGATTCATGCCGATGGTGGCATGTTGGCACAGCTGACCCCGCCCAACGATTAGGTTTTGACCGTGGGGCACCACGCGGTGGGGCGCCACGGGGCTGGCGCGGGATTCAGACTACAATATTCACATATTCACCGCTGCGCCGAGGAGTTTTTTTTCATGACACATTATGGTGTAACACCTGACAAACTGACCCGTATCAAAGCCACCCGAGCCCTGCAACCAATTACTGTTGATGGCGACCTGAACAAGGCGGCCTGGCGTGATGTGACGCGCTCGCCGCGCTTTGTGGACATGGTGAGTGGGGAGCCGGCCTACTACGACACGCGGGTGGCCTGCCAATACGACGACACACACTTTTATGTGGCCTATTGGATCGAAGAGCCGTTTGTGACGGCGACGATGACCGAGCGCGATAGTTTTATTTGGTTTGACAACGACGTCGAATTATTTATCGGTGGCGACGATTGTTATTACGAACTCGAAATCAACGCCTTTGGTACGGTGTACGAGGCCTTTTTCATCTGGCAAGATGCGCATCGCAAGGGCGGGCGCTTTGACACCCCCCAGTTTGATTTGTATAGCCGTGATGTTGATTTGCTGGCCGGCTTCCAAGATGGGCGCTTTGGTAAGCACCCCCGCGGGCGACGCTGGGGCTTCCTCGATTTCGACATGCCTGGGTTGCAGACTGCGGTACAGGTGCAGGGGAGCATCAACGATAGCAGTGATGTCGACAAAGGCTGGACGGTCGAGCTAGCCATTCCGTGGCAAAGTTTGGCGTTTATGTTTAATGGGCGGAGTGGGGCGCCTGCAGTGGGGAGCACATTGCGCTGCGATTTTTCGCGCTTTGAGGCGTTGCGCTTGCATGGAGCACCATTGCCCCAAAACCCGGGCTGGAGCCTCAACGCACACGGCGTGTATGATTCACACATCCCCGAGAGCTTTAGTATCGTAGAGTTTGAATAGGATTGTCGTTATCAAGGGTGAGTAGCGGCGCATGAATTCGCCGGCATGATTCGCCCCTACTACGACGATTGATCGTGGGCGATTTTCCACGGCGCACTGACATCGATACGTCGACCATTGCATCTGCGCCGTGGATTCGTTGTAGTGGCGCATACAGTGCAGACCGCAAAAATGTGCACACCAAATCCCCCCCAGCACTTATGGTGCTGAGGGGGATTTGGTAAACGAAACTTATGGTGTGGCAGTGCGCGTG
>DBCF01000220.1:0-3490 GCA_002292925.1 Roseiflexaceae bacterium UBA965
TCATCGATTCCCATACTGCCGGCGAACCAACCCGGCTCGTCATCGCCGGCGGCCCTGAATTGGGCGCTGGTCCCCTCGTTGAGCGCCTCGCACTGCTCCGCAAGCACCACGACAGCCTACGCCGCACCGTCATCAACGAACCACGAGGCAGCGATGTACTCGTCGGCGCCCTGCTCTGCCCACCCCACGACCCCAGCGCCAGCGCCGGCGTGATTTTTTTTAATAATGTGGGCTATTTGGGGATGTGTGGCCACGGCACCATTGGATTGGTCGCCAGTCTCGCCTATTTAGGCCGTATCACCGTCGGCGAACACCGCATCGAAACCCCCGTGGGCACGATTACCGCCCAACTCCACCCCGACGGCAGTGTGACCGTCGCCAACGTCGCATCCTATCGCTACGCCCAGCACGTCGCCCTCACCCTCCCCGATGGGCGTACCATCCATGGCGATGTGGCCTGGGGTGGCAATTGGTTCTTTTTGTGTCATGACCACGGCTATGACCTGCATCACGACACTATCGCCACCCTCACCGCCGTCGCCAATGACATCCGTCACGCACTCGTGGCCAACGGCATTACGGGGCGTGACAATGCCGAGATCGACCATATCGAATTATTTGGGCCCGCCGCACCCGGCGCCGATAGCCGGAGCTTTGTGCTGTGCCCTGGCGACGCCTACGACCGCTCACCGTGTGGCACGGGCACCAGCGCCAAGCTAGCCTGTCTGGCCGCCGACGGCCTCCTCGCCCCCGACCACGAATGGGTCCAAGAAAGTATCATCGGTAGCCGCTTCCAGGCCCGCTATCAGCGTGATGCCAGCGGGCAGATTTGGCCATCGATTACCGGCCGGGCCTATGTCACCATGACTGGGCAAATCATTACCGACCCCGCCGACCCGTTTGGCAACGGCATCCAACGATGAGCCAATCACACGTCATCATCATCGGCGGCGGCATCGTCGGCTGTGCTTGTGCAGAGCGCCTCGCCGCAACCGGCTGGCGGGTCACCCTCATCGAACGTGACACCCTCGGTAGTGGTGCCACTGCCGCTGGTATGGGACAAATCGTCGCCCTCGATGATTCGCCGGCCGAATTTGCCTTGACGGCTGATTCGCAACGACGCTGGCATGCCCTCGGCCAAGCCAATCCCCTCGTGCACGAATACACCCCCTGTGGCACGATTTGGGTGGCCAGTGATGACGAAGAGCTGGCCATGGCTGCTGCCAAAGTCACCAACTACCACGCCGCCGGACTACAGGCCGAGCTGCTTGATGCCAGTGCCCTCTACCGCCACGAACCCAACCTGCGCCCCGGTTTGCCCGGTGGCTTGCGCATCGCGGGCGATGCAGTGGTCTATCCCTCGCGCAGTGCGGACTGGCTGTGGCAACAGACCGGCGGCACCTTGATCCACGCCGCAGTCACTGCCATTCATGCCGGCGGCGTCACCCTCGCCGATGGGCGCCATTTACATGCAGATGCGGTGGTACTGGCGACAGGCTCACGCGCCCGTGACCTCGTGCCGGCCCTGCCCATCCGCCCCAAAAAAGGGCATCTCGTAATTACCGACCGCTATCCCGGCTTCATCCACCATCAAGTGGCCGAAATGGGCTACGTCAAAAACGCCCATCTCGCCGACGTCGATTCCGTCGCATTCAACGTGCAACCCCGCGCCACCGGGCAAATTTTGATTGGGTCATGCCGGCAATACGACATCCACACTCCCGAAGTCGACCCCGTCATGCTGGGGCAAATGCTCCAGCGTTGCCTCGAATTCATGCCAGCCCTCGCCACTTTGAGCTCACTGCGGGTCTGGACCGGCTACCGCGCCGCCACGCCTGACAGCCAACCGCTGATTGGCCCCCACCCCCACCAGCCCGGACTGTGGTTGGCTACCGGTCACGAAGGCTTGGGGATTACCACGTCGCTGGGGACGGCCGATTTACTGGCGGCGTTGATGAATCAGACCGCACCAGCTATCGATCCCACACCATATTTACCCAGTCGTTTTTTCGCACCGACATCATCACTATTGTAAAAAAGTGAGCCCGCATGGCGACTATCACCGTATCGATTAATAATCACACCATCACCTGTGATGCTAGTAGTAGTGTCGCCGGTGCAATTGCCCAAGCCACCCACCAGCTCGGCGCCACCCGCCAATCAGTGCAGGGAATGCCCCGTACCATGCTGTGTGGCATGGGTATCTGTTTTGAATGTCGCGTCACCATCAACGGCATCGCTCACCAACTCGCCTGCCAAACACCTGTCGCTGCCGGCATGCAGATTACCTATGAGGAGGCTGGAGATGCATAGCTACGATGTCGTCATCATCGGTGCCGGCCCTGCCGGCATGCATGCCGCCCAGGCCCTCGCCAGCCGCGGTCAACAGGTGGTCCTCATCGACGACAATCCCGATGCCGGCGGGCAAATCTGGCGGGGCGTCAACAACCATGCCACCCAACCCGCCCGCGCCGCCTTGCATTCCCCCCACATCACCACCTACTACCAAACCCGCGTCATCGCCACCTTGGCGGCGCAACAATTGCTGGTCGAAACGCCCAACGACGCCCACCTCTTACACTACCGCCACCTCATCATTGCCAGCGGCGCCCGTGAACTGCTGTTGCCGGTGGCGGGCTGGACCACCCCCGGCGTTACCGGGATTGGCGGCCTACAAGCCTTGGTCAAAGGAGGTATGCCCATCGCCGCCAAACGGGTCGTCATCGCCGGCACCGGTCCGCTGATCTGGCCGGTGGCGACGTTTCTGCGCAATCATGGGGCCCACATCATGGCCATCGTCGAGCAACAATCGTTGGTACGCTTGGCGCGCTTTGGGATGCAGCTCGCCAGCCACCCCCGCAAACTCTGGCAGTCCGTAGGCTATGGCGCACAATTACTTGGCGTCCCCTTTTGGGCAGATAGTCAGGTCACCGCCATCAGCGGCACCAGCCACGTGACCGGCGTACACATCCAGCAGGGGCCACGCCACCACGAGATCGCCTGCGATTATGTCGCCCTCGGCCACCACCTCGTCCCCAATCTCGACATCGCCCAATCCTTGGGATGCGCCACCACCCCCGCCGCCATCACCACCACCGATCTGCTCGCCACCACCATTCCCCACGTCTATGCCATCGGCGAGGCCCGTGGCATCGGCGGGCTCGATTGTGCTATCGCCGAGGGGCACCTCGTGGCGGCCGTTATTTGCCAAGACGCACCCGCCATCGCCCGCTGGCACCGCCGTGTCCAGACCGAACGCCGCATCGCCACCGCCATAGCCGCCACCTTTACGCCACCCCGCCTACCCCCACTCGCGGCAGACACCATCGTCTGTCGCTGCGAAGATGTCAGCCATGGCCAGCTCCAGCACACCCCCGATTGGCGCACAGCCAAACTGCAACAGCGCTGTGGCATGGGCCCCTGCCAAGGGCGAATTTGCGGTGCCGCCACCCAACACCTGTATGGCTGGGGGCCCGATGCCGTGCGCCCG
>DBCF01000220.1:3527-10207 GCA_002292925.1 Roseiflexaceae bacterium UBA965
GCGGGTGGCCACCCTTGCGTTGTTGCATGCCATTTCACCGACGGCCGAGTAGTTTTTTCATCTGGCTATTGATAAAAAATAACCCGGCTCCAACGGGAATCGACAACAGGAATTACGCTAATCAGCCGAGCCATTCACCAGAAAGTGTGACCCATGACCAATTTTTCAATTGCCAATGCCCCTTGTTCGTGGGGCACCCTCGAATTTGCCGGTCTCAGCGGCGAACGCATCACGTACACCCAAATGCTTGACGAACTGGTCGCCACCGGCTATACCGGCACCGAACTAGGCGATTGGGGCTTTATGCCCACTGATCCCACTCAACTCGCCGCCGCGCTCCAGCACCGTCAATTGACCCTCATCGGTGCCTTTGTCCCGGTGGCGTTACAAGGGGATACCACCCAAATCGCCACCGCCACCGCACACGCCCAACGTACCGCCGAGCTACTGACCCGCACTGCCCAGATCCTCGGGCAAGCGCACGCACCGTTACTCATCCTGGCAGATGCCAACGGCACGGACCCCATCCGCACCGCCAACGCTGGCAGAATCACGGGGCACACCCCATCGGGTGTCATCGTCCGCGCCGCCAAGGTCGCCAGCGAAGTCGCCCGGGCAGTATATGCGGCCAGCGGCGTGCGAAGCGCCTTCCATCACCATTGCGCCGGTATCATCGAAACCCCCGATGAAGTTCGCCGCTTCCTCATGCATAGCGACAATGACGTGCTTGGTCTTGTTTTTGACACTGGGCATATGCTGTATGGGTCCGGCAACAATACCACCGATATTGCTGCACTCCTGCATGAATTTGCTCCCCACGTGCGCCTCGTACACTTCAAAGATTGTCAGCCCGAAATCGCCACCCGCACCCGCCACGAGCAACTCGATTACTTTGCCGCCATCCAAGCCGGGATTTTTTGTGAGCTTGGGCGGGGCGCCGTCGATTTTGCCGCCATCGCCCGTACCCTCACCACCATCGGCTATCAAGGCTGGATTGTGGTCGAGCAAGACGTCTTGCCCGGCATGGGCGAACCCCGCATCAGTGCCGCCCACAACCGCGACTATCTTCGTAGCATCGGTCTCTAATACTCCTGAGGAGCACATCTATGCAATTCACCGTTTGTAGCGCCAACCTGCGCAACGCCAATGCCGACGACGGCGCAGATTCGTGGCCCCACCGTCAACAATTACTTGCCCAAACGCTCCACGCCCTCACCCCCGATATCATCGGCGTCCAAGAATGTATGGATGCCCAACTCGACTGGTTGCGCACCAATTTTACCAACTACACCATCATGCCCGGCCTACCCTATGGCAATCACGGACCATACGAATACGCCGCCTTGGCCTTGCGCAATGACCTGTTTACGGTTACCAGCCACGGCAACTGTTTTTTGAGTGAGACGCCCCATGTGCAATCACGTTCGTGGGATTGTAATTGGACCCGCGTCGCCAATTGGGTGACCGTCACCCATATCCCTAGTGGGCAAGCATTATGCATCTGCAATACCCACCTCGACCACCTCGGTGCTCAATCACGCACCGCATCGATGCATGTCATCGCCACCCAGCTCGCCCCGCTGGCCCACCTGCCTACCATCATCATGGGCGACTTCAATGTCGCACCCGCCAGCGCCGCCCACGCCGCCTTGCTGGGCTACGGCTTTGTCGACAGTTGGCAGGCCACCGGCCATGCTGACGGTGCAGGCGTAATGACCTTCCACGGCTTTAAAGGCGATATCTGGCCGAGTATCTCGGGGGAACCCGAGGATGCCCGCATCGACTGGATTTGTAGTCGCGACCCCCACCACCACCTCAGCGTCGTCGCTGCCCAAATCTGCAAAGATTGCGACGCCAGTGGCCGTTACCCCAGTGATCATTACTTCGTGACGGCACAGTTTGCCTTGACTGCAAAAAAATAATCCTGCGCCAATAATTCCCACACCGTACCTATCATTCCCTAAGCGAGATATGCTCACTTAGGGAATATGATAGATCCCACGAATTTGTAATTTTCGCTATCCAACCTCGCCCCACGAGACGCGCAATCAGGTATTATTGTTGTAATCCAATCATTCATGGAAAAACAATATGTACGATACTCAAGCGACATCGCGATTCCATGCCCCATATCCCATCGCGATTCGCGGCATCAAAGGGCAGCTCGATCTTGCCGTCGTAATCATCCAAGACCGCGATGGCTTGTCGCTCTCGCTGTGGCATGGGCACAACCAGCAATTGACTCCCGTCGACTACACCCATGTGAGTTTTGCCACCACCATCACCCCCGATGGCAAATTCATTTTGGATCTCGACGACCCCACCGGATCAGAATTAGGCCATTTGCACGCCTTCCCTTTCACCGGTGGTCCGAGCATCGACCTCACGCCCCAACAAGGAGCCTACACCATTCGGGGCATCGATACATCCCTTGATGGCACATCGGTGTTAATTACCGGTGCCGATGACAATGGTTTTTTTGTGATTTTGACACCCATTCACGACCCCAGCCAAGCCCGTACCGTCTTTACATCAGCAAACGAGTCATGGTCGGGCATCCTTTCTGCCGATAACACCCTCGTCGCCGTCGAAACAACCGACCATAATCCCGGCATCCGTAGATTTGCAACCTCGGTTGTCGATGTCGCCACCCATAGCGTCATTGCCGTGTTGAGCGATGGGCCGTTGGCGCCAGTACGCCCAGTGCGCTTTGCCCAGACCGCCGGCGATATGCGCCTCTTGGCCTACACCGAAGCCAGCGGGTTCGCCCGGCCAGTGATTTGGGACCCAGGCAGTGGCGACCGCCTCGACATCCCCTTGCCCCAATTGCACGGCGATGTGATTCCCCTCGATTGGCATTCTGCCAGCGGGATGATGCTGTTGGTCCATGTAGCCGAGGGGATTCATCAGCTCTATGAGCACGACATCGCCACCGGCATCACCCACAAATTAGTGCATCCTGCGGGGTCATATTTTGAACCCGATGTGGGTGCAGAATTCCCGATGATTTGGGCAAGCTATTACACCCACACGGGCACCAAACGATTGACCCACAGTAGCTGGGATGTGCCCCTGCATCTACGCGAGTCCGTCCACCGCGAGCCACCGCAAATAGTCATGGCACCGCATCCTGTGCCCAGCGCCACGCCATTCACGTCCCACCAAATCACCAGTCGTGATGGCACGAACGTGCAACTGTGGGTGGGGGTTCCCGCTGACCGTGACGCCATCCGCGGCATCATTTTTGACGTGCATGGCGGTCCAAATCTCGTCACCGTCGATCGCTACGATGCCCTCGCCCAGAGTTGGCTTGATGACGGTTGGGTTTTTGCATCGCTCAATTACCGGGGCAGTGTCACCAATGGGCGCGCATTCCGCGAAAAATACTGGCGCAATGTGGGCGTAGGCGAAATAGACGATATCCAAGCGGCCATTGATTGGTTAACCTTACGCCACCCCGCCCAAAAAGAGACTATGTTTATCACGGGCGCATCGTATGGGGGATTTTTGACGCTACTAGCCCTCGCCAAACTCCCCGATCGCTTCCGTGGTGGATTCGCCCATGTCGCATTATGTGACTGGGTGGCGGCGTACCAACAAATGAATCCCGCCATCAAAACAGCCTGGCGCTGCTTTATGGGCAGCGACCCTGCCGACGATATCACGCCGTGGCAACACGCATCACCGCTGACCTACATCGCGACGGTGCGGGCCCCAGTCTGGCTCAATCAAGGCCTCTATGACTCGCGGACCCCACCAAAGCAAGCCCTGCAATACGCCGAAGCACTCAAGGCCCAAGGGGGTGATGTGCGCTTGGATTGGTTTGCAGGGGGGCATATGCCCGGTGGCCTTGCAGGCATGCACAATGATTTCCAAAAAATGCATATGCTGGCCAATCGCGCCATCCACGGACAACGCTGGGATGACACAGACGCATCATAACTATCTACACGCACCCCATAGCCACCAAAAAACCCCTCTCGCATGCAAGTCGCACACGAGGGGGATTCTGGTATCGTAGCCGCAATACGGCTGGTTATTCTTTGGCGACGTCCAACATGTCGGCGATGTTGGTAAACTTGACCCGCGGTCGCCCTTGGGCGTTGCCCATGGCCGTCTCGTGCACGTCGATGCACCGCCAGCCGGCATAACTCACCACCGTCGCACAGCGTGAACGAACCAAGGCATCCACGGCTTGGCCATCGCGTAATTCATCGGCGATACCGCCGAGGGTCGGCCAATCTTCCTTCATGGCATTGACTGTCGCCACCGAGTCTGGTTTGTTGGTACCGATAATCCCTGACGGTCCCCGTTTGGCCCAACCCACCACATAGCATTGGGGCACGACGGCGCCATTGGCACCATCGAGCAAGCGCCCGTCACGATTGGGGAACAGGCCTCGTCTGTCATCAAACGGCACCCCCTCAATCGGCACGCTCCGGTAACCAACCGAGCGCAACACCAGCCCCGTAGCGATGGTCCGGCGCACGCCAGTGCCTTCGGCTTTGACACCGCCGTTGCCATCGGGGACAAGGCGATTGCGTTCGACTATCACACCCGTCACCTTGCCGTTTTCTCCCAAAATTTCGACGGGTGACCACAAAAACTGCATCTGGATGCTGCGTGAATGGGCGGGCTGACGCTGCAAATATTCTTGCATCACATCAAAATTCCGACTGGCGACTTTTTCGTTAGCAAGTTGAGCCGTACTGACTTCATCCAGCACAAAATCGCCGCTATCAAGCACGACATCGACACCGTGGATTTCGCCGAATTCTTTGAGTTCGGGGGTAGTGAACGCAGCCTGCACCGGCCCACGCCGCCCCAACAACACCACGTGCTTGACCTGTGATTGACGCAAGGCAGCCAAGGCATGGTCGGCCATGTCGGTGGTGGCAAGTTCGTCTACAGACTCCATCAAGGCCCGGGTGACATCCATGGCCACATTGCCGTTGCCAATCACCACCACCCGCTCCGTCGTCAAATCAAATTGGGCATCACGATAATCGGGGTGACCGTTGTACCAGCCCACAAAGGCCGTGGCCGGGGCACTCCCCTGCAAATCTTCGCCGGGGATGCCCATTTTGCGGTCAGATTGGGCCCCGACGGCATAAACGACTTGGTCGTAGTAGGTACGCAACTCGGCGTGGGTGATGTCACGCCCCACGGTCACATTGCCAAAAAAACGCACCCGGGCGTCGGCAAGCAGTTTTTCATAAATCCGCGTCACCCCTTTGATCGATTGATGGTCGGGGGCCACACCCGAACGCACCAACCCAAACGGCGTAGGTAAGCGCTCAAAAATATCGATGCGTACCTGCGCATCGGCTTTCAACAGGGATTCAATTGCATAAAATCCCGCCGGACCAGATCCAACCACTGCCACACACAGGGGTCGTTCGGCACTTGCAATTGGGTGCGTCATGGTTCCATCCTTTTTCATCAACCGTCGTTATTGCATTCTAGACGCTACCACCAGTCGAGACGTTCCCGATTTGCACGAGATTTAGACGGGTGGCCACGGGTAGCTTCGCTCTGATGATGGCTGGGGGTATTTGCCTTTGGCAAGCAAGCGCTCAATGCGCCGTTGCAAGGCCTGGATTTCTTCGGGGCTGAGCAGGGTATCGAGCAGACTCAGGCTCTGTTCACGGCGGTGGATGCGCCCACGCAACGTCGCCAATTCCTGCATGATTTCGTCGGGGATTGCGTCGCCGGCAAAGTCCCACAACACCGTCCGCAGTTTGTTTTCGTGGTGAAAGGTGACGCCGTGGTCGATGGCCCACAAGCGCCCATCATTGCCTTTGAGGCAATGGCCACTTTTGCGATCGGCGTTATTGATAACGGCATCAAAAACTGCCAGGCGGGGCAGGTATGATTCAAAGCCGCCCTCTTGTTGCATCGTAAAAAGATGGGCTTCTTCGTCGTTTTCAATAAAAAGTTGTACCGAGCCGAGCCCATACGGGCCATCACGCAACACGGTGGGCGGTACGAGATGCCATTTGAGCTCTTGGCTCATCACAAAGGCTGCCGCCTCGCGTTGACACAAGGTGCCCCGCGTGAAGTCCCACAGTGGGCGTTCGCCCCGTTGTGGCTTATAGATGGCAAGTGCTTGGTTGCCTTCATGGGCGACAATGCACAAAATCGTCGCATTGCTACTCCACGGCATCGACGTTTGTGGGATTAATTCGCCATAGGTGAGCAATGCCAATATCTCATTCATCCCCAAGGCTGGTCGTTCATCGCTCATGGCCATACTCATCTATTACTACGAGAGCTAATTCATTTGCGGACAAAAATGCCCTTCGGGGTCTTGGGGACGCCCACAATTACCACAGACTTTGCGTCCACCTGCCACCAATTGCACGATGTGTTTACTCAACCCACGCATTTGATCACGGGGAATGCAAATCCGCGCCGACGGTGATTCTTCGTCTTCGTCTTCATTGATGCCTTGCATGATAATCACACACAAATCGCGGTCAGCGTCATACCCCAACCCCAACTGGGACACCCGAAAGGCTGGTTCAATCTGCTCGATTAACGACATATCGCGAATCAACAAATCATCGTCTTTGGGTGATAGCAACGGATTATTGCCGAGGATTTCGTCGCCCAACCGATCAAGGGCAATCCCCAAGGCGCGTACTTGTTCTTTTTCGGTCAAAAAAGAGACCAATTCA